>JBDSJK010000021.1:0-5201 GCA_039917535.1 Burkholderiales bacterium | reverse complement strand
GCCGTGGGTGTCGCGATGTTGATCGCGTTTGGTGTTCAAGACGCTATGGCAAAAAAGAAATCCACCGACAAGCTCAATGTAGCCGTAGTCGCGGTGAATTCCAATTCGCCAACCATTCAGGAAATGTCCGATGTCGCCATGAAAGACTGTAAAGCGCGCGGTTGGACCTGTGAGTTGCACGATGGCAAAGGCGATCAAGTCGCCCCAACAATGTCGCCATTAACTTCATCAACCGCAAGTTCGACGCCATCCTCAATATTGCGTCGGACAATAATCAAATGGGCGCGCTAATCAAAGCGGCGAACGAAGCAAAGATTCCATTTGTTTCTGCTTTCTCGGTTGATGTGCCTGCCATCACCGCCGACATCGGCGCCAACGGCGTGTCCGATGGCGCGATACTCGCCGCCGAGATGAAAAGCGCGATCAACTACAAGGGCCACATAGTGCTGTTCAACTGGAACGTGTTGCCGACGCTGCGCGACCGTACCCCGGCGTAAAAGCCGCCATGGTTGATGCAAAAAACATCAAGGTCACTGAAGTTGAAGTCAAAGTGCCGGGGCAAGTGGAAGACGTCTACAACCGCTTGACTGCCTTCTTACAAGGCGAGAAAGACATCAATGCCGTCGTAGTTGGCTGGGACGAGTTAGGTGCCCCAGCGATACGGGCGATTGAAGCTGCAGGCATGAAAGACAAAATCAAGGTTTTCGGTATGGACGGCGTCCAGCCCGTCTACGACCTGATGCGCAAGGGTTCGCCCTATACGATGTGGGTCGCCTATAGCAAAAAATCCATCGCAGAAAAAACGGTTAATGTGGTCGCCGACGTAATCGATGGCAAGAAGTTGCCGTTCCGCGCGCTGTGGACACGGACCTGCCTCGTGACCAAGGAAATTGTTCCGGCCGCGGGCCAGGATATGGATTTTAAAACTTGTACGCCATTCTCCGGTGAGGTGGTCGCCACGTAAGTTTCTAACTATTGATGCTGTCGTAAGCTGTGAAAGACCGGCAGCCAGGGGCCGCACTGCTAGATGATAGTGATGTGGCCCCTTTGCTGGAGGCGCGCGGAATTGTTAAGGATTTCCCAGGTCAGCGCGCGCTTGATGAGGTAAGCCTTAGCGTCCGGCGCGGTAAAATATATGCCTTACTTGGCGAGAACGGCGCCGGGAAATCAACATTGATCAAAATTATAACCGGCGTGTACCAGCCCAGTGCTGGCGAGCTGTTGATTGAAGGTCGTTACGTGCATTTTCCCAACCCCCATGCCGCACAGGCTGCGGGCATTGCCGTGGTGCATCAACATGGCAATCTCGTGCCGACATTGAGCGTGCAAGAAAATCTGATGTTGGGTGAGCGGTTGCCCCGTTACGCAGGCTTGTTGATAAATTGGCGGAGGGTGCGCGATCGAGCAATGGGTTTGCTGGAACGTGTTGGCTCAGCATTAATCCCTCCATGCTGGTGTCACAGCTTCGCCCCGATGAAGTGGCGATGGTCGCGATCGCCAAGGCCGTGGCGACCGACGCAAAACTGATTATTCTCGACGAACCGACGACGGCACTATTGCCCAACGAGGTCGACACACTGTTTCGCCTGATGCGGCGTCTTGCTGCTGAGGGCCATGCTTTCATCTACGTCAGCCATCGTTTAGCTGAAGTGTTCGATATCGCCGATCGCGCGACGGTGCTGCGTGATGGCAAGCGCGTATGGTCTTGCGAAACTCGCGATGGCTTGCGGCGGGAAGATGTTGTTGCCGCAATCGTCGGAAAGGAAAAAGAACTCGCGGTTGATCATGCGGACGAGGTTGCGCATCAACATGGCTAGGTATTACTCGCAGTGAACGAGTTGACTTCATCGGTGGTTCTTGGTGTGAGCTTCAACGGGAAGGCGGGTGAGATTTTGGGCTTGGCGGGCTTGCCTGGTTCCGGTGCGGAGGAGACATTGGATCTACTTTACGGACGCGATGCGCCGATCAGCGGAACGATACAAGTCGCGGGCGCAGCCGCGCGCTTCGCGTCGCCGCGCGGCGCAGTTGCTGCGGGACTCTCGGTTAGTACCTAAGAATAGCGCACAGGAAGCGGCATTCCCTGGTTTCTCGGTACGGGAAAATGTCTCGCTGCTATCGTTAGCCCGTCTCATCACTGATCCCGTGCTGCGGTTCCTGCGGCGCTGCGCCGAGCGCAGTCTTGTGTCAGAACTGGTGCAGCGCCGGAACGTGAAAACCGTCGGCATCGAAGCGAAGATCGACTCGTTAAGCGGCGGTAACCAGCAGAAGGCGATTCTTGCCCGTTGGCTCGGAATCAATGCCAAGATCTATCTGTTGAACTCACCTACCGCTGCGGTGGATATCGGCGCAAAAGCAGAAATTTATCGTTTGCTTCAAGAGATTGCTGACAGTGGCGCGGCGGTGCTGTTTACCTCTACAGAAGTGGAGGAATTTCCCCGCTTGTGTCATCGCGTACTGGTGTTCCGCACTGGTAAAGTCGTGGGAGAATTGACAGGGAGTGATGCGACGGAAGCGCGCATATTGGGCCTTGCGGTGGGTATGGAAACAGAAAAACAGGCAGCTTAAAATCCTTCGGGAAAAATCCATGCAAACATCACCTACAGATTTTCTTGGCTGGTTTTCGCGCTACGGTACAATTATTTTCTTGCTGTTACTGGTCGTGGGTTTTAGCTTCGCCCGTCCCGACGTTTTTGCGACAAAACTAAATCTCCTGAACGTGCTCAATCAGGCGTCCATCCTGTTGATCATCTCGTCTGTGCTGACGGTCTGCTTGGTGATGGGACTGTTCGATCTCTCCATCGCCGCGATGGCGACACTCGGCGGCTATCTTGTCTGCAAACACATGGTTGATCAGGGCGACAACCCCCACTTGTGGCTGACGCTGATTGGCGTGTTATTGTTCTCCGGCGCGGTCGGCGTGCTGAACGGCGCCATCGTCAGCTACCTGGGCGTGTCTGCGTTCATCGAAACGTTGGCCATGGGCTCAATCATCACCGGCGCGATTCTCGGCTATTCCCATTCCAGGACGATACTCGGTGGCATTCCAGATTCGTTTCTGGTGTTGGGTCAACAAAGCACCCTCGGCATTCCCAATCCCGTCATCATCATGGCATTAGTTGTGTTCGTGCTATGGCTCATGCTGGAACACACCCAGACCGGCCGAAATCTCTACGCGATAGGCGGAAACCAAGAAGCGGCGCGGCTTTCCGGCATACCGGTGAAACGCTACGCACTGCTCGCGCTCGGCATCTCCGCCGCCTGCGCGGCCCTTGGCGGCATGGTCGCCGCGGCAAACTTGGGCGCGGGCCGGCCCCAAGGCGTCGGTGAGACTTATCTACTCAACGCATTCGCCGCGGTGTTTATCGGCGCATCCAGTTTGCGTCCCGGCCAGTTCCATATTTTGGGTACGCTCATTGGCGTGCTAATGAGCGGCGCCATCAGCAACGGTCTATCGATCATGGGTGTAGAAACCTATTGGCAATACATTGTCCAAGGCGTGTTGCTGATTGTGGCGATGTTTGGCGCCGGTATGGTGGTGATGCGGCGACGCTAGACGTGCGTTGAAAGACGAATGGGTTGGCCAACACTGCGGTAAGAAAGACTTCAAAACGAAGTTTCAGTGGGGACTTACCTTAAGGTTAGTTGGAACTAAAACGCTCATTCACTCGGATGTAACGCGCCTCGGCCCTGTATTTCAGTCGCGGCCCACTTGCGACAATCGGTGTTGCGGCGCAGCGGTATGCAGTTCACTTCTTAACCGCCATTCGCGATGGGCGGTGGTTTCCTTAGTTCCCCGATCTAAGTTGTCGTAGTCCCGGCTGATCGTCCCGTTGATCGAATCGACCAGGGTACGCTCGCGATTGCCAGCATCGTAGCCAGTGGTGATGGTCTGGTTTGTTATAGGTGGCATGCCTTGCCAGGGGGGTAAGGCAATGTGCGACTGGTGGCGTATCGTGCTACTTGCAGCATCATGATTGAATGTTTGCTTGTAATTGTCGCCGATGCGACTTGTCCACAGCTGTTCGTTGGGCTTCTCTTCGTTCAGCGCCAACCTACAACTTGCCCAGGCTACGCTTGCTGCGCAGGTTCCGACCTGCGGCGCTTGCTAATGTTTGGGCTGTCCTTCTTCGCTTCGGTGCATAACCATGCCATGAAGTTCTTAACATCAGGGTTAAGTTCGCTAGACTTGGATGCGACGACGTAATATGCGCGTGCGGCGACCAATTTGGTATTAAATGGCGCGCACAGTTTGCCCTCACGAATGAATCGCTTGATCAGTGGACTACGCCCGAGGGCAACACCTTGACCAGCGACGGCCGCGAGTACGATCTGGTCATAGTGGCTAAAGTGTAACGCGCCGGCCGGCTCTAGATGCGAGAGCCCAACCGCCTGAAGCCACATCGGCCAATCAAGCGTAGGCGAGCCGTGGCTAAGATCGGAAAAATACAGCAGGACGTGGTGCTGAAGATCTGCAGGCGTCTCCAACGGGTGCGTGTGATCACACAGCAAGGTGGGTGAGCAAACCGGGAACACTTCTTCCCCGAATAGCTTCATGCCGCCACCCGCTGCCAGTGGTCCGCTATAGCGAATGGCGAGTTCGATGCCGCTACGTTCCAGGTCGACCAGTTCCGTCGAGGCCGAAATACGCACATCGACTTTCGGGTTTTCTCGAGTATAGCCCGCGAGTCTCGGAATCAACCACAGCGAGGCGAACCCTGGTGTGGTCGTGACGGTGAAAGTACGCCCCTTCGTGCGGCCCCGAATCCGTTTGGTGACCTCGTCGATCCGTCGCAGCACGTCCACCACCGTGCCATAGAGCGCTTCACCCGGCGCCGTCAGACTCAATGCCCGGGCACGCCGATCAAACAGCGAGACAGCAAGCCGTTCCTCCAGCGCCTTAATCTGCCGACTCACGGCCGACTGAGTGATAAACAACTCTGCGGCAGCCTTAGTAAAACTCAGATTGCGCGCCGCCGCCTCAAACCCCTCGATAAGGTTGAGCGGCGGTAGGTCGAAAGGCTTATTTTGCATTCCTAATACTCATGCATGGAATGCGAAAATGTCGTTTGAATTCATAGCGCGGTGGCTCAATAATAGGTACCCAGTAAGTTACATTTACATTCTTGAATAGCATGATTAGGAGATTAGCATGAAATTCGACCTCGACCAAGGCACGATCAAGCCTACCCAGGGCGGCCTTA
>JBDSJK010000020.1:0-2766 GCA_039917535.1 Burkholderiales bacterium | reverse complement strand
ATGGGCGCATCGTGGTCAGCCGCGCCGCCCACCGCCGGGATCACGACCCCGATCAGCCGCCAGCGGCGATCGCCCTGCCGGCGCGCCAGCGCACGCAGCCGCTCGATGACCAGACGGTGCGCAGTGAGGGCGCTGGCCGCATGGTCGATGGCCAAGTAGCGGCGTGCGGAGTCCACCCGGTCGAGGCCCTGGGCAATCGAGCGCAGGTAGGCGAAGTGATGCCGCCCGAGGCGCAGCGTGCCGACGCCGTGGTCAGAAGCAGCCAAGCGCCCTCCCCCCGCTGCGCGGCTGTCTATCGCCATAAGTACTTGTCACCATTGAAGATCGATCTGAGTCGCCGATAGATACTGTTTTTAGCACCCAAATTCTGACGCATGATAATGCTTATTATCAGTATGCTATGCCAGCATATCATCTGGCAAATTGGGCTGGATTTCCGAAGAACCATGGTCTGTTTTCCTCGTCTACGACGGGCACAGTATCGTTTTGATCCTGCCCCCTGCATATTTAGACACGGCCCCTATGCAATGTGAAGCCGGTTGTCCAGGCTGAGCACAGCGTATCTGCTGAACTCACTGCCGCCTGAACTCGCGCGGCGATCTCATCTTCAGTCGCGAGTGCGGATGGATTTTGTTGAAGTGCAAGAACGCCGCAGTTAGTTGCGCCAACACGATCCCAACGCCCCCCAGGTCCATTCGACTGACTTAGTCACGCTTAAGGCGTTGACGATGCTCGCGGCCATGCCCTGGCTTTGTAGGCTGCATCCCGACGTATTGACCGGCGTGAGTTCCAGCGGTCAGGCATATGCTTGGTCTCGTGCGCGATATAGGCGCCTCCGTGGTCCGACCCGAACTGCAGCAGATGCCCTACGGAGACAGCCTCCACCGCACCGAAGCGTCTTTCCACGGCCTCGATCATCTCGCCCACCGGTTCGCCCGGCAGCTCTTTGCCCTCCCCAGCCCGGTGTGTCAGGATCTTGCCGTCCACAGCAGACTTTCGTGAAGGTCGGCGTCTGTGCCGAGGCGTACCTGATCTTGAAGCCGTTCGAGCGCCAGCGTGTGTCGCTATGCGCAGCCGCCACCTTGCCCTCATGAGGGGCTGGCTGGAGTTGCGCCGTCGCGGCGCCCTTAGGCAGCAGCACGGCGTTAACGGCCATCATGTGGTACACCGGCTTGGGGCTTACGCGTGTTGCACTGGATCTGGCGCGTTGGCGATTGACCAGCGCTCATGCTCGGCGGTAGCCGTAGCTGGGCAACACGGCGGTTTGCTCGCGGATGTCGGCCAGCAACTCGTCGTCGCTACCCGGCGTGCGTTGGATTCGGCCGTCACTCCTTGACGCTGATCTACGTCTGAGCGCACAAACATTCGAGCGCGCCAGCCAGAGCGCTTGGCGAATGGCCGTCAGTGGCCGTTCCTCGGCGACAACGGCTGGAGCGCCATCGACTTTTTCGGCGACCCACTCCACCTTTTCCCTGATGATCTCGCCTTCCACAGTCTTCTTGCCTAGCACCTACTGCAGCTTGGCAATCTCGGCACGCACGGTGGCGAGCTCGGAGGCCAGCACCACGGACTCACCGGCGGATATGGCTGTCAACGCAGACCGGCGTTCGAGCTTGCAGCAGTGAAACAACAAGCTCGGCGCAACGCCTTCCTGCTTGGCGACGGGCGACACGCTCATGCCGGCTTCACAGGTCTGATGCACCAGCGCTGACTTCTCTGCCAGGGTCAGTCTCCAATCATTTAGGGGACTGGCCCAAGCCTATGTACCCGGGCCGATCTTGTGATCATTGATTAAGTGCGATCCGAATGCAACCTAAATACGTGAGTCTCTACAGGACCGCTAAGTGAAACGGTATTCAACCACGGGGAACCTGCTTCGCTACTTCGAGACGAGGAATTCGCTTAGCAATTTGAGCAACGCTTTATGCTTCCCGACAGGCAGCGCTCTTGGCGGGATTTCGATAATCACCCGTCCCTTCGAGTCGACCCTAAGCGTGCCGGCCGGTTTTCCGTCAACAACAATTTCAGTTGCGGCATTCACCGCTTCAACGCGTCCGATCAACTGCTCAAGGACCTGAGCTGGGGTAAAGCTTCCGCGGTTCTTTACGAGGCTCCGTGCCCGGCTTAGAACACCCTCCGGATCCCTTTGCAAAGCATCAGTGAGTGGCTTTTGCCAACGTACTTGCAGATCCAGAGGGCTTGAGAAGGCAGCGATAACATCCTTGGGCAACTTTGCAAGTTGTATCGACCGATTCACGTCTGAAGGATTTGCGCCGAGTCTCTCAGCCAACCGCCGTTCACTTGGGTAAAGACCTTTGGCTATGGCATCGCGATATGCGCAACCCTGCTCCCAAGCGCTCAAGTTCTTCCGCCCGCGATTCTCCCTGTCCATCGCTTCGAAAAGGTCCGCGTCGGACAAGCTCTCGTCGATGATGGCGTTTACGTGTATTCCAAGCTCCAAACAGGCCTGGTTCCGTCGGTGGCCGTATGCAATTTCGTACTGAGGTGCTTGACCGTCAAGCACTGCGTGCGATCCGGTTACGGGCCGGACCTTGATGGGTTGAACGTTGCCGCCAGCATTCTCGATTTCAAGCTTTAGCTGGCGAAATTCCGGCGTCTTGTATTCGTCTTCAATGCGGTTTGCGAACTGGCTGCGATGCACCGTTTTAGGCTCGAGACGTTGGACCAGGATCGCGCCGTCGAACTCCGTCAGACGCCGCTTAGCATCCGCCAACTCATGCGTTACGCTGGCGTGTATGCTGTTCA
>JBDSJK010000019.1:0-12368 GCA_039917535.1 Burkholderiales bacterium | reverse complement strand
CCTCAACAATGATTTCCCAAGATTCAAACCAATCCAAACGTCCACCGCGATCAAGTACGAGCTGGAGCGATCCGATACCGATGGTGAGCGCCATGAAGCCAAACCAATCCAAAGGTCGATTCTTATCGCGCTTGGTTTCCGGCACAAACAAAAGCGTACCGGCCAGCGCCAATATTCCCACCGGTACGTTGATGTAGAAGGTGTAACGCCAACTAAAATATTCAGTGAGCATACCGCCTACAAAAGGTCCCACGAAGCTACCGCCGGTGGAGCCGATCGCCCACATGGACATGGCTTTGCCCTGTTCTTCCGGCGGATAGGTGTCGAGAATGATGGCGTGGGAAATGGGGATCAAAAATGCGCCGCCGATGCCTTGCACCACGCGCGCGACGATTTCCATTTCCAGCGAATTCGCCGCACCGCAGGCGACCGACGCCATGAGAAACACCGTGGTCGCCCACAGAAAAATGCGCTTGCGGCCAAAGCGGGTGGCCAGCCATCCCGCCGCGGGGAGGCTGATGGCGGCGGCGACGATGTAGGAGGTGACTACCCAAGCGATTTGGTCTTGCGTTGCGGAGAAAGTACCTTGCATGTGCGGCAAGGCCACCGCCACAATGGTCCAATCAAGCGAGTAGAGAAAACTCGCCATCATGACCGAGATGGTGATGAGGAGCGGATGGCGGACGTTGCTCATTGTGCGTTAACGCTGGTCGCGGGCCCGCGTCGAGGGCGATTGTAGAAACTGCGGCAGATAGCCCTTATCGATCAGCGCTTGAACATTGCGCGGTAGGCCACGGATGTGGCCCGTGTCAACACGCACGGTCACCGTCATTCCAGCGCGCAGTGGCGGATGATTCGGTGAGGGTTCCAACATTACGCGCACCGGAATGCGCTGCACAACTTTCACCCAATTGCCCGTGGCGTTTTGCGGCGGTAGCAAGGCAAACTCCGCGCCGCTGGCTGGCGCGATGGTATTAACTTTACCGCTCCATTCCGCATCGGGATAGGCATCGGCTACCACACGCACGGCCTGACCCTCGCGCATGTGAGTGAGCTGGGTTTCCTTGAAATTTGCCTCGACCCACGGCGCCCCGCCCTCGATCAAGCTGAATACGCTTTGGCCGCGATTCACCCACTCACCCGCCTGCAACTTCATGTTGCTCACTGTGCCGTCTGTAGGCGATTTGACTTGCGTTCGTGCCACTTCAAACATCGCTGCGTCATACTGGGCCTTAGCCTCTTTGTATCGCGGGTGCTCTTCCGCTGGGGCGTTGAGATCGCCGCCCATGCTGGCCTGCACCCGTTTGCTCCGTTCTTGGATGCTTTGCAGGCGACGCTTTGCGGCCTCCAAATTGTGCTGCGCTTCGTCGTACTGATCTGCACGACCCATGCCGACTGCCTTCATGCGCTCCTGACGTTCGACTTGCTTCGCCATAAATTCGATGGGTTCTTTTGCTTCGGTTGCTTCCACCAGCGTGGCGCGATAGTCCGCACGCAACGACTGCATTTCGGTACGCACTACGCCCATTTGCGCGCGCGCTTTTGCAGCCGCAATCTCATAGGGAGTCGGATCCAACAGGAACAACAGGTCGCCCTTTTTCACCACGCTGTCATCTTGCACCAACACTTCCGTGACACGCCCTGGCACACCCGCGCTCACCGCGACGATATTGGCCTTGACGTAGGCATTCTCGGTTTCTTCAATACGCCCGCCCTCGACGTAAAAGCGCAAGCCCGCCAAAGCGGCTACGAGTGGCACCACCAGCAACAGCATGAAACGCACGAAGCGTAGCCCTGGTAACAACGTTCTGAAATGCTGCAGCTTCACGAGCGCACTCGCGATTTCGCGCCTTCGCTTGCGCCGCGGTTAGTTGAACTGACCGCGCTGAGCTTAGTTCCATTGCTGCCGTTCTCGCCTTGTGAAAGATTGTTTTTAACCAATAGCAACGTGCTCACAAAGCGTTCTTGTTCTTCAGCGCTGAGCCCGGCAAGTGCCTCGCGACGCACGTCCGCCGCCGCAGCACGCATAGCCTTCATGGACGGCTCAACCGCATCGGTCAGGTAGATTCGTTTCACACGCCGATCCACAGCGTCGCCTTCCCTGCGCAACCAGCCTTTGCTCTCCATTCGATCCACCAGGCGGCCGAGCGTTGCTTTCTCAATCTCAAGTATGTCAGCCAACTCAGACTGGGTCACCCCGTCGTTGCGAAACACGTGCAACAGCACCCACCACTGGGAACGGGTAAGCGACATACCCTTCACCCGGCGATCGAAAGTTGTACGAAGCAACCTAGCCACATCGTGTAGGATAAAACCGAAATTACGAGATAAATCTTCCTTAATCGCCATAAATGGGATTTTAGTTGTCTAGCATAAGATCAGCAAGCATATTGTGAGCGGGTCACTATGCCTATCGTGTGCATAGACGCCAGTTGGCATTAGATATTTGAGGGCAAAATTGCTGGGCAATGGCGCGCGCAGCGCTAAGAAAAATCCAAGACTGTCCAGCGATGTAAACTAGACACAAAACTAGGCAGTTTGTGGATTTGGCAATGCAAGCCATTAATATGGCTTGGCGTCCCCAGGGGGATTCGAACCCCCGTTACCGCCGTGAAAGGGCGATGTCCTAGGCCTCTAGACGATGGGGACTAAAGGGCTTGTGCTGCTTTGACTCCGCCGATGCGCCGCTTAAAACCGCGCCGCTTTCCACAGAGGAGCGCATTATACCAAAGTAAATTGAGAACTTGAATCACAATCGATAGGAAAGTGTCGCGCATATTGAGAAGCACCAACAGATATGCTACCAGCTCACTGAAAACACCTCCTTTATCATTCTGAGGAACCCTTTGCTGCACTCAAGGGTAAGCTCCGCGACGAAGAATCTGCTATTGCGCTGGGATGATTCACCGAGAAAAGCTGGTTATTCGCCCCGCTCAGAATGCCAGGTTATTCGCTGGGGACAGGATTTTCAACCACGTACTACGCGGCTTGGCAGTGTTGCAGCGTCAATTGCACATCTTCAAGCCCCAGATATTCATTGACGGCAAGTCGATAAACGGCGCGGATGGTCTTTTCAACGGGCTCAGTGTGGGAGAAATAAATCGCTTCGAATTCGTGTTTGCCTTGGGTGAGTTTGAGTTTCAAATGTTTGCCCGCAACGACCCGCTGGTTTACTACGTTGAACGTGCCTTGAAACAGCGGCGCGGCGAAACCTTGGCCCCATACTTGGCCTTCCAGTTGGCTGGCAAGCGAGAGTTTCATCAGGTCTGGTGGTAGCTCGCCGTCAATTTCAATGGATTGTTCCAAATCGGATTTGCTGAGCAAACTTGCTACGACGGTTTCAAACAAGCTGGCGAATTCGCTGAACGCTTCTTCCCGTATGCTGAGTCCCGCTGCGCCGGCGTGGCCGCCGAATTTGAGGATCAGGCCGGGCGATTTTTTGGCGACTAGGTCCAGCGCATCGCGCAAATGCAGGCCGGCAATCGCGCGCCCGGAGCCTTTGATCTCGCCATTCATGCCGCGCGCGAAGGCAATGGCGGGGCGATGGAATTTGTCTTTCAGCCGCCCGGCCACCAAACCGACGATGCCCTGGTGCCAAGCGGGATCGAAGACGCACAGGCTTACCTTGTCGCGGCTCTTGTCCCCGTTTCGGGAGTCGATCTTTTCCAAGGCGGCCAGCGCGCTTTCCTGCATGTCCGCCTGGATTTCGCGCCGCTCACGGTTGAGCGCGTCGAGTTGTTGCGCAAGCTGCTGCGCTTTTTCTTCGTCGTCAGTGGTTAGCAACGCAATGCCCAGCGACATGTCTTTAAGGCGCCCCGCGGCGTTGAGTCTGGGACCCAGCACAAAACCCAGATCGTAGGTCGACGCTTTGCGTGGTTCTCGTCCGGCGACCCGATACAGCGCGCGCAAACCGGTGTTGGCCTGCCCCGCGCGTAGGCGCCGCACACCTTGATCGACCAGGCGGCGATTGTTGAGATCGAGTTTCACCACATCGGCCACGGTGCCCAGCGCGACGATGTCGAGCAGCGCGGCGAGGTTGGGTTCCGGTCGTTCGACGAAATGGCCGCGGGCGCGCAGCTCGGCACGCAGCGCCATCATGACGTAAAACATCACGCCCACCCCAGCGATAGATTTGCTCGGAAAATCGCAACCCGGTTGATTCGGATTAACGATGCAGTCGGCATCGGGCAGGCCGTCGCCAGGCAAGTGGTGATCCGTCACCAGCACGCCCATGCCAAGCCGCTTCGCCTCGGCGACGCCCTCGATGCTGGCGATGCCGTTATCCACGGTAATGAGCAAATCGGGTTTCTGCTGACTGGCGAATCGCACGATTTCCGGCGTGAGTCCGTAGCCATATTCAAAGCGGTTGGGCACCAAAAAATCAACGCTTGCGCCGAATGCCCGTAGCGCGCGCAAACCGACGGCGCAGGCGGTGGCGCCATCACAATCGTAATCGGCGATAATCATCAGCCGCTTGCGCGCCGCTATGCTCTCGGCCAACAGTTGTGCGGCTAGTGTCGCGTTCTTGAGTTGCTCAAATGGAATAAGCTGGCTAAGTTTTGTATCGAGGTCACTCGTCGAAGTAATGCCGCGCGCGGCGTATACGCGCGCCAGTATCGGATGCACACCGGCATCTGTCAGGGCTTGCGCAACTTCAGCAGGATAAACACGCTCAATGATCTTGATCATGAAATTCCTGGAGGTGTTTGCTTAGTGCTTCGTTGCTGCGCCAAAATTTGAGTAAGTCCCTACACTCGATAGTAGTCGTTAACGTCGCCTTATTGTGCAAAAGATGCAGCGTCAATTTTTTCAGTTTGCCTTGTTTAAGCGCAGCAAACGCGGGGGCGCACCAGGCGGCTTCGATGGTTTGCAATTCCGCCAGCCAGGTATCGGTGTCTCCATAGGCGGCGGGAACCGTGAGTGCGTCCAATACCACCAACAAACTATGGGTCGATTGAGAAGCCAGATGCCAGTTCATATTTTGATCAAGGTTTAGAAATTCCACACCACTCAAAGTAGCCAATCCGCGTGGTAAGCCATCGTTCCCAACCATGCGTTGCAAGGATGATTTAGGCGCAATCGACAGCCGTCCACCACCCCAAATCCATAGACTGTTGATCGCGAGCGCGTCGCGCTCTTCGCGGGCTTCGTTTACGCGATGCGCATGTAGCAGCATCTGCGCTTCGCTCAGCCGACTCTGCCAGTGCGCGCGGCCAGAGCCCATAAAGCCAAACTTGTCGATACGACGCCCACGAACCACGCTCAGGGGATGAGTTTGTAACGCCTGGTCAATGGTGCATTTAACATACCAGCGTTGTGTATTAGGCGCGATGAAGCCCAAGCCGTCGCTGCGAAAATGCTCATCAAGCGAGTTACAGAGTTGCATGGCTTCGTCTGCGCCAATATCTAGTTGGCTGGCATCCAGGAGCACCACCCGGTCGCGATTGACGGAAAGATGAACGGGCTCGGCGCGGAGCCAATAATCTTCACCAGGCGCAACATCATGTTCGCCCAGCAGCGAAATCGCCGCACCGCCTGTTGTGCGCGAGAATCGGCCCAGCAGCCAATTCTCAAGCGAATCCGATGGCGCAGATGTGGAGTTGCCTCGCGCCAACAGTGTCGCCAAGGCCGGGGCGGCAGAAATAAATCGAGCCAGATCATCGGGCCAAAACAGAGCGGGGAGCACAAATTCGCAATGCATTAATATTTAGTCAAGTGCATGTTGGCCTGCATTATCGCATTCAACGCACTGACTATCGGACACGTTGGCCTTATGGCACACTGGCGCTTTAGAAAAACAGTTACAGCACTTGCAACCCTTCGAGCTTTTTGTCGGCCTGCGTTACACTCGGGCGAAACGACGCAATCACTTCATCTCGTTCATCTCGCTCATCGCCATGCTGGGGATCGCGCTGGGTGTGGCGGCATTGATCACGGTATTGTCGGTCATGAACGGTTTCCAGAAGGAATTGCGTACGCGCATACTCGGCGTGGCGTCCCATGTGCAGATAACCGGCGCGGATAATACTTTAGCAAACTGGCCAAAGGTCGCCTCAGAGGCGAAAGCCCATAAAAACGTGGTGGCCGCCGCGCCGTTTGTCATGGCCCAGGGCATGTTCTCCTTCGACGGCGCGGTGCAGGGCGCCATCATTCGCGGCATCGAGCCTGAATTTGAAGAGAAGGTCGCCGACATTGGCGTCAATATGAAATCCGGCAAGCTGAGCGACCTGCGCGGCGGGGAATTTAACATCGTGCTCGGGTCTGAATTAGCGCGCAGCCTGCACGCTTTTCCTGGCGATAAAGTGGTGCTGATCGCGCCACAAGGGCAGGTCACGCCGGCGGGCATCGTGCCGCGCTTGAAGCAGTTCAAACTCGTGGGCACGTTTGAGAGCGGCTACTTTGAGTTCGACAATGGCCTTGCCCTCATTCATTTGGCCGATGCGCAAAAGCTCTATCGCATGGAGGATAAAGTCTCCGGCGTGCGGCTGAAGCTGGACGATCTGTTCCAAGCGCCAAAGGTCTCGCGAGATCTCACGCAAATGATTTCCGCCGACGCATATATTTCCGATTGGACACGATCCCACGCCAATTTCTTTAAGGCCATCGACATTGAGAAGCGTGTGATGTTTGTTATCTTGTTCCTGATTGTTGCCGTCGCCGCGTTCAATATCGTCTCGACCTTGGTGATGGTGGTAACAGACAAGCAGTCGGACATCGCGATTCTGCGTACCCTGGGCGCGGCGCCACGCAGCATCATGCAAATTTTCATGGTGCAGGGCTCGTTGATCGGCATTTTCGGCACGCTCATCGGCGTGGTCGGCGGCGTATTGTTAGCGAAGAACATCGACGTAGTGGTGCCCTTTTTGGAGCGGGTATTCAGGGTCTCTTTCATTGACAAAACCGTCTATCAGATCGGTGAATTACCTTCGGAATTGCTGTGGCCCGATGTAGGTTTAATCGCGCTGGTATCGTTCGTATTGACTTTGCTGGCGACCATTTATCCGAGTTACACCGCCGCCCGCATCAAGCCGGCGGACGCGTTGCGTTATGAGTAACCGTCCTATGGTGTTGTCTTGCCGTGATTTGCACAAGACCTATCTGCAAGGCAAGGTGCCAGTGCCGGTGTTGTTCGGTATCAACTTGGACGTCGCGCCCGGCGAAACCCTTGCCATCGTCGGTTCATCGGGTTCGGGAAAAAGCACGCTGTTGCATTTGCTTGGCGGACTGGACGAAGCTACTCAAGGCGATGTTTTTATTCAAGGCCAAGACATCCGCTTTCTATCGCAGCCGGCGCTAGGCACACTGCGCAACACCGCGCTCGGATTTGTCTATCAGTTTCATCATCTCTTACCGGAATTCAGCGCGCTGGAAAATGTCGCCATGCCGTTGCTGATACGCCGCCAACATCGCGGCCAGGCCTATGCGCAAGCGGAGGAATTGCTCAAGGATGTCGGCCTCGGACACCGCCTGCAGCATACGCCCGCGGAGTTATCGGGCGGAGAGCGCCAGCGGACGGCCGTCGCTAGAGCATTGGTCACGCGACCCGCATGTGTATTGGCTGACGAGCCGACGGGTAATTTGGATCGCCACACGGCGCAGGGTGTGTTCGATCTGATGTTGTCGCTTAATACGAAGTATCAAACCAGTCTCATCATCGTCACTCATGATCCCGATCTGGCGGCGAAAACTTCTCGCACATATCACCTGGTCGACGGCCGCCTGAGCGACTCAGGCACCTAGCGAATTAACACAGGTAGTATTGCCGTGCGCCTCACTATTATTGCATTTGCTCTCGGTGTATTGCTGTTACAGTCGCTAGGCCAATTGCCTGGGGCAATATGGTTATTGATTTTTGTGCCGTTGCTCGTCGCGCTGAAAAGTCTTCATGGTCTGCCCGCTAGAAAAGCCGTTGTCTTTGCATTCGCGTTTTGCTCCGGTGTCACCTGGGCCGCGACGTTTGCGCATCTGCGGCTAGCCGATGAGCTACCGGCGGAATGGGAAAGCAAAGACGTTGAAGTGATCGGCGTCGTTGCCACCTTGCCGACGTTCGGCGAACACGGCGTTCGCTTTGGCTTTGATGTCGAGCGCGTGCTAACGGGTAATGCGCAACTTCCCGCCCACGTGAGCCTCAGTTGGTACGGCAAAGATAAATTCATGGTGAGCAACATTTCGCCCGTGCATCCGGGTGAGCGCTGGCAATGGACCATCCGTCTTAAGCGCCCCCACGGCAACGCCAATCCCCACGGTTTTGATTTTGAAGCGTGGCTGCTGGAGCAGAATATTCGTGCCACGGGTTACATCCGCGAGCAATCCCTGCCACAACGCTTAAGCGCGATGGCTTACACGCCCAGCTATGGCGTAGAGCGCCTGCGTGAACACGTCCGCACACGGCTTTATGACAAGCTCAGCGGTCAGCCTTATGCGCCGATTATGGTGGCGCTCGCCATCGGCGATCAGAGTCGCATCAGCCAAGATCAATGGGATTTGTTTTGGCATACGGGTATCGGACACTTGATCAGCATCTCAGGTTTGCATGTCACGATGGTGAGTGGGTTAGTGTTTGCCATCGGCTATTTCTTGTGGTGCCGCTCGCGGCGTTTAACGCTTTTGTGGCCGGCGCGCAAAGCGGCCAGCGTGGTGGGGCTGTTGACGGCGCTGGGCTATGCCACCTTGGCCGGCATGGCGATCCCCACGCAGCGCACCTTGTTGATGTTGGCGGTGTTTGCGGTTTCGTTGTGGTTCAATCGGCTTACCAGTGCTTCGCGCGTGCTGTGCGTGGCGTTGCTGATCGTGTTGTTGTGCGATCCCTGGGCCGTGATCGCACCCGGTTTTTGGTTGTCGTTCGCCGCCGTGGGTTTGATTTTTTATGCGGCCAGCCAGCGCTCTACGGCGCCCGTAGTGGGCTGGCGCCGGACAATCATGAATCATGTATCGCAAGCGGGACGCATGCAGTGGGCCGTGACCATCGGGCTGGTTCCGTTGCTGCTTGGATTATTTCAACAGGTATCGCTGATCTCGCCCGTTGCGAACGCCGTGGCGATTCCGCTCATCAGCTTCTTGGTCGTGCCGTTGATTTTGATCGGCTGCATACCCGGTTGCGAGGCGTTGCTCCAGGTAGCGCACTACGCCTTATCGCTAGGCATGCATGGCCTGGAAGCCGCGCGGGACGTGCCGTTTGGGCAATGGTTCGGTCCTGCGCCGAGTTGGTTTGTCGTTGCGTTAGGCAGCGTTGGCATTCTGTGGATACTGTTACCACGCGGTTTTCCGGCGCGCTGGCTAGGCGCAATTTTGTTGCTGCCGCTGTTTGTGCTGCCGGTTGCGCGCCCGGCGCTGGATGCGTTTTGGGTGACGACGTTAGATGTCGGTCAGGGCCTTGCCGTTGTGGTGCAGACCGCTCATCACACGCTGTTGTATGACACCGGTCCGCGCTACAGCAGCGAGTCGGACAGCGGCAATCGCGTCATCGTGCCTTATCTGCGCGCGATGAATATTCGCCATCTCGATGGCATGGTCATCAGCCATGACGACGGCGACCATAGCGGCGGCGCATTGTCCGTGCTGCGCAGCCTGCCGGTTGATAGTCTTGTGGCCAGCCTGCCTGACAATCATCCCATCGTTGCCGTGGAGCAGAAGTATCTTACTTGCAGTGCTGGCCAGAGTTGGCAGTGGGATGGCGTACGCTTTGATGTGTTGCATCCGGGGCCGTGGATCAGCGCTTCAACAATTAAAGATAATGATCGCGGCTGCGTGGTGCGCGTAAGCTCGCGCTTTGGCAGCCTGTTGCTACCGGCCGATATTGAGGCGCGTAGCGAAGCCGAGCTTGTTACAAAGGATTTTTCGAGCTTGAAATCGACCGTGTTAATCGCGCCCCACCACGGCAGCAAGACTTCCTCTAGCGATGGATTCCTACGCGCCGTGCAACCAGAAATGGTCGTGGTTTCCGCGGGTTATCGTAATCGTTTCGGTCACCCCAAAGCGGAGATCCTTGATCGCTACGCGGCGGCGGGCGCCCGAGTTTATCGCAGCGATCGTGATGGCGCGGTGACGTTACGTTTCGATCAGTCCGGCTTGCAAGCGGAAGCCTTTCGTGAGCAACATCGACGCTATTGGTTCGGGCGTTAGATTTCATCATCATGTCCTCGACACCCCATACAGAGCAACGGCGGCTACCGGATAGTCTGGCCGGCTTTCTAGCGGACGGTTCCGATGGCACCGAGTTGCAGCCCGTTGCGGCTGAGCTGATGGCGCAACAAGCGCCGCATAAGGAGAAGGCCGCACTCGCCCTGGGAACGGCGCAAGTGCTGACGGAAATTCGTGCCGACAAAGATAGCGTCGCCGCGGCGCTGCTCAATGGCTTGGCCAAGATTGATGAGGCTAGAGTTCGTGAAACCTTTGGCCTGAACGTGATGCAATTGCTGGCAGGGTTACAACGCCTACGTGCCTTGGAAACCTGGGATGCAACAGCGACAAAGTCCAGTGCGCAACAATTGGAGAGCTTGCGCAAAATGTTGCTCGCCATGGCTCAAGACATGCGCGTGGTGCTCATCAAACTGGCCGAACAAGTTCACTTGCTGCGTAGCCTAACCCAGGCCCCTGATCAGACGAAACGAGCGGCGGCGGAACACACTCAGAATCTCTTCGCGCCGCTAGCCAATCGGCTTGGCGTATGGCAACTCAAGTGGGAACTGGAGGATTTAGCGTTTCGTTTTTTAAATCCCGACATCTACAAAAACATAGCGCGTAGCCTAGATGAGCGGCTTATTGATCGCGAGGGCTACATTGACTCAGTCTTGGCGCAACTGCGCGAGGCGATGACGGCGGAAGGCCTGCAGGTCGATGTGCAGGGCAGGCCTAAGCACATCTATAGCATCTACAAAAAGATGCAGGAAAAGAATTTGGAATTCGACGAGCTGTACGATGTGCGCGCCATGCGCGTGCTGACTCACGACGTGAAGGATTGCTATACCGTCTTAGGCGTCGTGCATAATTTGTGGCAGCCGGTACCCGGCGAGTTTGATGATTACATCGCCCATCCCAAGGGCAACAATTATCGTTCGTTGCATACGGCTGTCGTCGCTCCGGAAGACAAAACCTTAGAAGTACAAATCCGCACCCACGACATGCATCGTGAATCGGAATTCGGCATCGCGGCCCACTGGCGTTACAAGGAGGGTGGCCGAATTGATCGAAAATACGACGAAAAAATCGCCTGGTTGCGGCAGGTGTTGGACTGGGGCGACGAGTTGTCGCTGAAGCAGGGCGGTTCGCTGTTTCAAGACATGGTGTACGTATTGACACCGCAAGGCCAAGTCATCGATCTGCCCAACGGGGCGACCGCGGTCGATTTCGCTTATCACGTCCACACGGATCTTGGCCATCGCTGTCGCGGCGCAAAGGTCAACGGCGCCATGGTGCCGCTGAATTACGTGTTGAAAAGCGCCGACCGTGTGGAGATCGTCGCGGCTAAACAGGGCGGACCCAGTCGCGATTGGTTGAATCAGAATTTGGGTTATCTGGCGAGCCATCGCGCGCTGAGCAAAGTCCGGCAGTGGTTCCACCAGCAAGAACTCACCCAGGCGATTGCCACGGGTCGCGCCGCGCTGGAAAAAGAAATGCAGCGCACCGGGCGTACCGGCATCGCGCTCGAGCGCATTGCGCAGACGCTTAATCATACCGGCGTCAACGACATGCTCGCGGCCATCGGTCACGGTGAGTTAACCGGCCGCCAATTGCAGCAGGCCATACTCGCTGGCGAACCGACGACAAGCGAAGCGGAGCAAGGCAGCTTGACTCACGTGGCGAAGGCCCTTAGCAATGCCGGTGGCGTGCTGGTGGTGGGGCTGAATAATATTGCCACGACGATGGCGAAATGCTGCAAGCCCGCGCCGCCGGAAGCTATCGTTGGTTTCGTCACCAAGACGCGCGGTGTAATGGTGCATCGCGCCGATTGCAGCAACGTGACCGAGTTGGAGCCGGAACGTGCGGAACGGCTTATGCCCGCCGGCTGGGGACGCGATGCGCAAGGGCCGTTTGCCGTTGATATCGCCATCGAAGCGACGGACAGGAATGGTTTGCTGCGCGACATCTCCGATGCCATGACCCGCGAGCGGGTTAACGTCACCGCCGCGAACACGCTCACGAAAGGCGCTCACGCGACGATGTTTTTCACCGTCGAAATTCCCGATCTGAGCAAGTTACAACAGTTGCTGCAAACGATACGCACGGTCCCCGATGTGCTGATGGCGGGTCGGCGACGCAGTTGAAGCTTTCTCGGCTGTGCGGGTCACCGTTAAACTAGTAATCAAGCGCTTTTATGACTTGGAATGCCGCCATGAAAGCCGCCGTGAAAGATAACGGCGTGTTGATTC
>JBDSJK010000018.1:0-4814 GCA_039917535.1 Burkholderiales bacterium | reverse complement strand
CTTTTTGCATTCTCAACACCTTGAAACGCCCGGTGGGCGTAGGCCAGTCGGGCCGTCCGAGGCCGACAGGATACGATGCGCGCAGCGATCCTTCGCGAAAGTGAAACAGCATGCGCTGTGGCACATTGAGGACGATGCCCTCGGGGAGATCGTACCTCGGCACAATGTGGCGATTGTCGATCATCAGCGTCGCGCCCACGCTCAGCTTGCTGGCGCGCTTGAGTCCGTTGGCGCTCGCTAGTATCGCCGAGCTCTGAGCGAATCTCGCGCCAATGCTAGTGAGGCTATCGCCCGCTTGCACGGTATAGACGAACTCGTGACCGACCAACGTGTTGCCCAATTCGGGTAGTACTTCGTCGGCATTAGCGAAAGTCCATTGCACCAGCATGAGCAGGGCGCTTACACGTATCGCTTTTAGAACACTGGGAAGTATGACTGCCAGGGCGCTCATTTCTTGTTGGTCGTCTCGCACGGAAGAAGAAAACGTCACCAGCATTAAGAAATTTTACATTGATCACTTTGATCCAGATCAACCGTCGCACATACTGAACGCGCGAACGAATGCGCGTATTGAATTGAGTCCGAAGGATAATCGGCTGTAAACCCGCGCCAGTATTGGCTATCCAGCCAGCATTAGCAACAATTTTCGACAGGCGTTTGTTGTGACGGGACAATGCCTTTCCAGTACGCTATCAGTTGTGACATGATTGATCTGTCATATGGCGATCAACCCATCACGTAATAGAACATACGCAAAGCTTAGGATTAACTGAATGACCGCAAAGAAACTCACCGTCCTGATCGTCGACGATCATGCCATAGTCCGAGAGGGTTTGAAATCCATCATCTCCAAATCCACAGACATGGAAGTGGTGGGAGATGTCGGTACGGCACCGGACGCAATGAATGTACTACGCAAGCGTGGCTGCGATCTGGTGCTCCTGGATATTTCCCTACCTGGCAAAACTGGGTTGGAATTACTCAAGATGATGCGCGTCGAATTTCCCAAAGTGCGGGTTCTCGTGTTGAGCACCTACCCGGAAGATCAATACGCGATCCGCGTGCTCAAACTGGGTGCGGCGGGTTATCTCACTAAGGAAAGCGCGCCCGATCTGTTGCTCACCGCCATACGCAAAGTCGCCGCCGGGGGTAAATATGTCAGCGCGTCATTAGCGGAAAAGCTCTTGGAGGAAATCGGTACCGAAGCCAATCGCCCGCTCCATATGCTGCTATCGGACCGGGAGTTTGAAATCTTCAAACTCATCGCTGTCGGCAGAAGCCTGACGGAAATCGCCGATGGCATGTGTGTGAGCATCAAGACGATTAGCACCTACCGCGCACGTATCATTGAGAAGACCAGCCTTAAGACTAACGCCGACATGACTCGCTATGCGCTTGAGCATGGGCTTATTAATTAAGTCAGTAGGAGATAGGTCCATTAATATCGGATAATTCCGACAAAAGTACAGGAATAGTCCGATTGCACTATATCTCAGCGTGTCGCAATATATCGCAACGAGTTATGCGTAGCTGGAAGCATTGATGAATGCACCATCGGTAATGGATCTAGAAATGGCCAGCGATAGTAACGCTGTTTCAGCGTTACTCCTTTGGGGGCAGAGGCTCCCAGCATAACCGTTCCACCAAACTTTTGAGCTTTTCTCGTGCTAAGAACCATTCTCGTCGAAGATTCCACCGTTGTACGCGAACGATTGGTCGAACTGGTTCAAAAGATTGACGGTGTTGAGGTTGTCGGGGAGTATGAAAATGCAGACGGCGCGATAGAGGGAATTCGCGCCGACAAGCCCCATGTCGTTCTGCTGGACATCAAGCTGCGTGGCAGTAGCGGCTTGGAGGTCATGAAGGCTATCAATCAGGACAAGATTGACACTAAGGTCATCGTGTTGACGAACTATGCCGAGCCTCAGTATCAAAAATTATTCCTAGCTCAAGGTGCCTTGGCCGTTTTGGATAAGTCCAAAGAGTTTAATCTTATTGAGGGATTATTATTGTCATTCCTTGCAGAGCTTTGATCTTGTTTAGATCGCGTGCCAGCCTACTCGATTAGCAATTCTAATGGCCGACCATATTGCCCATATCCCTTTGAGTGCGCAACGAGCGCGCTTTCAGCAACTGTTGGCATTAACGGCGGGGCTGAAACCTGCAACCACGGCCGTGGTGCACCCCTGCGATAAAGAATCATTGCTGGGCGCCATCGAAGCGACTCGGGCGGGGCTCATCGCACCGATTTTTGTCGCGCCAGAAAAGAAACTGCGCGTTTTGGCTGAATCTTTGGCTATCGATCTAACACCCTACGAATGGGTGCGGGCTGCACACAGCCACGATGCGGCAGGCAAAGGGGTGGCGCTGGTGCGCGCCGGCCGAGCGGAAGTGCTCATGAAAGGCAGCCTGCACACGGATGAACTGATGGCCGAGGTGGTGGCGAAACAGACGGGGTTGCGTACCGCGAGGCGCATCAGCCACGTCTTTATTCTCGACGTACCTAACTATCCTCGGCCGTTGTTTATGACTGACGCCGCGATCAACATCGCGCCATCGTTGCGCGACAAACGTGACATTTGTCAAAACGCCATCGAGCTGGCGCAGGCACTACGTATTGCCATACCTAAGGTGGCGATACTCTCGGCAGTAGAAACGATCAATCCCGATCTTCCGTCCACAGTAGAGGCCGCCGCCCTATGCAAAATGGCCGAACGCGGCCAAATCACGGGAGGGATACTCGACGGACCGCTGGGTTTCGACAACGCAATTTCGCCCGAAGCGGCGCTGGCCAAGGGAATTAATTCGATGGTCGCTGGCCAGGCAGATGTGCTCGTGGTACCGGACTTGGAAGTGGGTAATATGCTTGCAAAACAATTGCAGTATTTGGCTGGTGCGCAAGCAGCGGGTATCGCGCTCGGCGCACGTGTTCCCATTGTCCTGACCAGCCGCGCGGATAGTGCGTTTGAGCGGCACGCCTCTTGCGCTATTGCGCTGATCCTTGCCCACCATCGGCACAAATCCATGCCATGAGCGAAATCATTGTGGTCATCAATGCGGGGTCGGCGACGATTAAGTTTGCTGTCTATTCGGTTGATAGAATCCGTTCCGCCCTCACTCTGATACTGCGTGGATTGGCAGAATCTCACGCGGAAAAACTAAGCTTGGCGATCACGGATGCCGAGGGACGCGAGGTCGCTCACGACACCGTTTCGGCACGCGGCGAGCCGTCAAACGCGCTTCGCGCACTGCTTGATGCATCGCTGCATTGGCTGAAAACAAACCTAGATCAGAATCAGATCGTCGCCTTCGGTCATCGAATCGTACACGGCGGCGATCAATTCTTGGCGCCGGTGATTGTCACGGAAACCATTCTGGCCAATCTCAGAAAATTAACGCCGCTGGCTCCACTTCATCAACCTTATAACCTGGCTGTGATTGATGGCGTGCGTGACCGGTGGCCTGACTTGCCTCAAGTTGGGTGTTTCGATACTGCTTTTCACCACACCCAGCCTAAGGTCGAGCAGATGTTTGCTCTACCAAAAGCTTTCTTCGATAGTGGCGTAAAGCGCTACGGATTCCATGGCCTATCATACGAGTATATCGCGAGGGTGTTGCCGGCCTACCTCGGCGATAAAGCCGATGGCAAAGTCATCGTTGCCCATCTTGGCAATGGTGCAAGCCTCTGCGCGATGAAACAGCGCGTGAGCGTCGCGACCACGATGGGCTTTAGCACATTAGACGGACTAGTGATGGGCACACGCAGTGGAAGCATCGATGCAGGTGCCATTTTGTATCTGATGGATGAAAAGAAGATGACCAGCGAGGACATCGCTCATCTTCTCTACCACGAATCCGGACTGCTCGGCGTATCGGGCCTGAGCGCAGATATGAGAACATTACTCGCAAGCGATTTACCGCACGCCGCAGAAGCGGTCGAACTTTTCGTGCATCGGGCCGTAAGAGAAATCGGCTCACTCACAGCGGCGTTGGGAGGCTTGGACGCGTTGATGTTCACGGGGGGAATGGGCAGCCATTCCGCGCTCATTAGGCAACGCATCTGCGACGGGTCCGCATGGGCCGGCATCGATCTCGATCATCAAGCTAATGCAGCACACGCTTTGCGAATCAGTGCCAATCACAGCGCAGCGTCAGCGTGGGTCATACCGACCGATGAAGAAGCAATCATCGCCGATCACACCCTCAAGCTGGCGGTATCAATCTAGGGCCTGTTAACACTAATGGCCAATTCTATGAGATACTGTGTAAATGGAAATCAGCGAAGCACAGTATCTTCAAATCGAGCCGTGTTTGCCGACGCAACGCGGCAATGTGAGCTTGGACAATCTGCATGTTTTGAACGCCATCCTGTACGTTGCCGAGCAGGGCTGCAAATGGCGCGGTCTGCCGAAGCGGTTCGGCAATTGGCACACCATCTACACGCGCATGAATCGCTGGTCGAAGAGCGGCGTGCTGGATCGCGTCTTTGCTCAGTTGCAGCAAGCTCAGATCATCCGCGTCAGAATCGAAACCGTGGCCTTGGACAGTACCGTCGTCAAAGTCCCTCCGGATGGCACCGGTGCGTTAAAAAAAACGGCCCGCAAGCCATTGGCAAATCCCGAGGCGGATGGACTACCCAGATTCATAGGGTTGCCGCGCTTGTCCCCTGTTAGGGAGATGCTCGAACAGCGATAACGTTTGCGCTGTCCCCGGGTCAGGCCCACGATGCGCCACAGGGACGCAAGCTGTTGCAAAGCTTGGGCGCCATGCCGCGTCCCATCCACCTGTTGATGGAGCGGGCGTACGAAGGCGAT
>JBDSJK010000017.1:0-7885 GCA_039917535.1 Burkholderiales bacterium | reverse complement strand
GGCATCGAATCCGCCCGCCGCCGGCTCATGCCGCTTCCACCAACCGACTGCGTCGGATGCACACCGATTCCTGGACAATCTCGTTTACCGTCTGCACCCCGCGGATCGCTTCAAGCGCGACCTGGGCGTTAAACTCACCACTAAAATTCTTGCGTTTCTTCTCTCTCACCGCCAGCTCCTCTTTACAGCAGGCTACCCTCTAAAAGGACTGCCCGGAAATTGGGATCCACTATATTGAGCGTGATCGGGCCATCTAGCTCAAATTAGCGAGCCTGTGTGCAATACCTTCCTCTTCGCTCGCGGAAAACGCGAACGGATAAAGGGATTTTTCGGTTGCGGCGAGCTCAGGCTTTCCACCAAACTTGGCGATTTGACTGCGCACATAACCCAACTCTAGGCGTAACAACACAGCTGGTGCGTTAACACGCTTATTGAGGCGCGTTTCTGCCCAACTCGCGAAACCTAGCATTTTTTCGTAGTATTTGACGTGGCGCGGATTGACTTCGATCAACAAATCGGTGAAATCTTGAATATCAAAGGAATAGATAAAAGCGATGTGGAAAAGCGCTGCCAACACCTGTTTCGATTTGATCTCGCCGTCCACAGCAAGTTTGGTGAATTCGCACAGCCGCCGACCCTGAGAGCGTAGGGAATTCAACTCCTCTTTATAGAGGTCATCGGCCAACAACCCAATAGCCGAATCGAAGCCAATTGTAATGGTCCCGATCGCTCGATCATCGGATGAAGCGACCAGGGTGATGCGATTATGGTGTTCGTCCGTACCGGAGCTGGTTTGGTAACCGCGCCATGAGTACATTTTCTTAATCAACATACTCGCCGAACTACGCCGCCCGTGCGTATCGGCTAATCGGATCTTAAATTCTTTTCGATCCACAACTCGCTCAAGAGTGTTAGGAACATCGGGTTGCTCGTGATTTAACGGGCTTGTTGGCAATTCAAAGCCTATAGGAACCCGAATAAGGGTATCACTAAACAAAGTGTTCTTTTTTGAATCAGTGACCATGTTTTGGCCTAGTTTTGATATCTTAACGTCACGTGGAAGCAGCGCGAGATTCCCAGCCGGACATCTTTACCAAGCGGCGCGTGGTCAATCAGCTAATTAGCAACCGCCTAACAAACACTAAAACTATCACTTTGCATTCTAAAACTCATATGATGAGTTGTAAAGAGAACATTTCTCCCCTAACGTGTCAGGCTAGATGGGCAAAAAGACTTGCGGTTAAATAGCTTATAGGTTGACAATATGCTTGTTTGCACTACTTTAAACACTGGTCGGCCTCAAAAACATTCGGCTTTAGCTTGAAGTTTTAAGCCCTCGGCTTTCTATTCTACTCTCGGGAGAACCCTGGTGACGGAGTTCAAGTACTCATTTTCCGTAAAACGTATCGTTTTTACCTTCGCGCTGGTGGTGATGGTCAGTTCCTGCGCCAGCCAACGTGGTTATCCGTTTGCGCCGGCTCGCGCCGATGCTGGCGCCCCATCAGATTACCTCGTTGGCCCCGGTGATTCATTGAATATCGTGGTTTGGCGTAATCCGGAGGTGTCTGCTCAAGTTCCGGTGCGTCCCGATGGTAAATTCACCACGCCCCTAGTTGAGGACATTCAAGCTAGTGGTAAAACAGCCACACAACTCGCCCGGGATATCGAAAAGGCGCTATCGAAATATATTCAGGACCCGATTGTCTCGGTTATCGTGACTAATTTTTCCGGTCCTTACAGCGAGCAGATTCGCGTCATCGGTCAAGCGGCTAAACCTCAGGCGTTGGCCTACAAGGAGCGGATGACCTTGATGGATGTATTGATCGCGGTAGGTGGCCTGACAGATTTTGCCGATGGTAATGGGGCAACTATTTTGCGAACAGTAAATGGTAAAAGCCGCAAATTTGGCGTGCGTTTGCAGGATTTAGTCAAATCGGGAGATATTTCCGCCAATATCGAAATGCGCCCAGGTGACGTCTTGGTCGTACCCGAAAGCTGGTTCTAGAGCTTGGTTTGATCCAAAGTGATATACACAAATTTGAAATTGATTGAGAGCTAATTCATGCATGACACGATAAACCAATTGATGGGCTACTTGCGCGCTATGTGGCGCCATCGTTGGTACGCGCTCGCTGTGGCTTGGCTAGTATGTCTGGTTGGTTGGGTAGTGGTTTTTATGCTGCCGAGCCGATTTGAAGCCTCGGCGCGAATTTATGTCGATACAAAGTCCATATTAGGCCCCTTGATGCAGGGGCTAGCAATTTCGGGGAATTTGGACCAACAAGTCGGTGTGATCGCCCGTACACTGATCACCCGTCCGAATTTGGAAAAAGTCTTGCGTAGCTCGGACCTAGACGTCAGGGCCAAGACTAGCGCCGACAAAGAGGCCTTGATTGATCTGTTGCAAGCCCGCATTCAACTCGTCGGTACAGGTAAGGACAACCTCTTTTCCTTAACATACTGGGACAGTCAACCGGAACAAGCGAAAAAAGTTGTGCAGTCACTGGTCAATATTTTCGTGGAAAGCAGCCTGGGCGATAAACGCAAAGATAGCGAGTCCGCACGTCGATTCTTGGATGAACAGATCAAATCTTACGAGCAAAAGTTGGTCGTCGCTGAGAACTCCCTTAAAGAGTTTAAGCAGAAAAATCTAGGCATCATGCCAGATGATAAGCAGAACTATTACACGCGAGTCTCTGAGGCAGGTAGTAAGTTGAATCAAGCGCAGTTGGAGTTGAAGGAGGCCGAAAATGGTCGCGATGCCATCAAGAATCAACTCGCAGGGGAAGATCCGGTATTGTTGCCCGAAGAAACGCCGGCTCAGGTTCTTGAAGCTGAGCGGAACAGGCAGTCGCAGACATCAAAACGCAATCCGGAATTGGACGAACGAATCCAATCTTTAGAAAAAAATCTCGACGCTTTGCGCCTCAAGTTTACTGAACAACATCCAGATATTATCGGGACGAAGCGTATTCTTGCTCAGCTTAATGAGCAAAGAGAAAAAGAGAATCAAGAAGCAAAAGTCGGCGAGGAAATCGAACAAGCCAAACGGGCCGAAGAAGCTAAGGTGGCGGCTAGTAAAGGCGGTGGTTTTTCCAGCAGTCGCCATAATTCGAATCCGGTATTCCAGCAGCTCAAGGTCGCATTAGGGGAGGCGGAAGCGACCGTAGCTTCTATTCGGGCGAGAGTGGGTGAGTACCAATATCGCCTGACCGAACTGAAGGGCCAGGCAAACATGGTTCCGCAAGTCGAAGCGGAAATGACGCAACTTAACCGAGATTATGAAGTGAATAGGGCGAACTATGACAAATTGTTAGCCCGTCGTGAATCAGCGGAAATGACCAACGAAATGGATGCTGGTTCGGGAGGACTTGATTTTCGTGTGATCGACCCCCCCCGCGCTTCAACGACTCCGAGTGGTCCAAATCGCCCGGTTTTGTACACCCTTGTCTTACTGGGTGGGCTGTTGATGGGTATTGCGTTGGCGTTTGCCATGAGCCAAATACGGCCGATGTTCAGTGATCGAGAAGCCTTACGCGAGTTCACAGGACTGCCATTGTTAGGGAGCGTCTCGATGATTTGGACGCCCGAGCAAAAGCGAAAATCCCGTCGTCGCACTTTTGTCTATGCCATGACTTGCCTTGGATTGCTAGGTCTTTATGGCGCCATTATGACCGCCAACCTGCTTAAAGAAGAAGGCATCGTGAACAAAGTTCGCACGATGACAAATCTTTAAGTGAAGTCTTGAGCTCATCCCAAAAATCTAAAGGAATCTGACTTGAGTCTTATTGAACGCGCTGCAGGACGAATCGCCGAAGCCGGCCGAGACCTGCCCAAACCAACGCCCGCAGAGGCGCTTCCATCGGTTTCAGTCCCCATGCACGACACTGCGATTGAGCGGGCTGCGGCTAAATTACAGCAGCGTCTGCCGGAGGCACCCCAAGCTACTGTGACCAGTAACCCGGTACATGCCACGCCTCCCTCGATGTTGGAACTAGCTAAATCTCGTCGCGAACCTACCATGGCGGACGTACCGCCGCAGGGCATGATCAATCTCGCGCGGCTCAAACAGGCGGGTTTTATCACGCCCGATGGAGAACGCAGTACCATCGCGGAAGAGTTTCGCCAAATCAAGCGACCGTTGCTAATGAACGCCTTCAATCAAGGGGTTTCAAAAGTTAAAAACGGTAATTTGATTATGGTGACGAGCTCACTACCCGGCGAAGGCAAAAGTTTTAGTTCGGTAAATCTCGCCATGAGCATTGCCATGGAGATGGATCACACGGTTTTGTTGGTTGATGCCGACGTTGCAAAGCCCTCGATACCAGGGCTGCTTGGTGTAAAGGCTGATCGCGGTCTAATGGATTTGTTGCTGGATGAGAATCTTCAGCTTTCTGATGTATTAATCAGAACTAATGTGGAGAAACTAGCGCTATTGCCGGCGGGTCGCGGTCATCGTTATTCAACGGAGTTGCTAGCCAGTGTGGCGATGCGGCGCTTGATTGAAGAAATTGGGCAACGTTATTCCGATAGAATTATTATTTTTGATTCGCCGCCTTTATTAGTAACCAGCGAAGCACGGGTGTTGGCAAGTTACATGGGACAAATCGTTGTTGTTGTAGAAGCTCAAAAAACCACCCATGAAGCGTTGCGAGATGCGCTAAAGCACCTGGAGCACTGCGAAGTGGTGGGAATGTTGCTGAACAAAGGTAACATTTTGCCCGGAAATAGCTACTACGGATCCTATTACGGCTCCTATGGCAAACGGTAGGTATATCAGGGGACGGGGGTATTGCGACACTGAATCCCTAGCATCACATCTTACAAGACAAATTTCCCAGGCCTCTGCGCCGCTTGTTTTCCTCGCGAGTGTTTTTTGCGCCGATTCTTCACTTGCCCAAGATGTCGGCTCGGCCTCTCCACCCGGGGCCTCTGCGCAATCGGGTGGTGGTTGGCGTATAACGCCAAAAATAAGTATCCGAGAAACTTACACCGACAACGTGTCATTAAGTCCAAGCAGCCAAGCGAAATCCGATTTTATTACTGAAATTATTCCTGGTATTACCATTTCTGACCGCACGGCACGTTCGAATCTTAAGGTTGACTATTCCCTCGATAACTTTATCTACGCAAGCGATAACAACCGTAACAAAGCAACCCATCAACTCGAGGGCAGTGCAAATTTCGAAGTCGTTGAAAATTTATTGTCCATCGATTCCAACGCGCGGATCCGTCAACAAGCTACCTCCTTGCTCGGGCCTATCGGTGCGGATTCCGCCACTAGCAATAGCAACAACCAAACCCTCAGATTTTTTTCGATCGGACCGCATTTGCGAAAGAGTATCAGCCGCGATGCGGTAATTGACGCTCGCTACACCCTGAGCCAGTTTAGTTCGAGCGACAGCAGTGCGGTCTCGAACAGTAGGGGTGGTCGGTTCGTTTTGAATGTAGATAGTGGTCCTGCCTTCAGGGAATTTGGCTGGGGCGTGAATTTTGTTGATGATCGCCTGACCTACAAGGCCGCCCAGGATACGACTTTCGATTCATTGTCGGGATCGCTACGTTACCTTGTCACGCCGAGATTGTCGGCATTGGCCACAATGGGTTATGAGAAGAATGACTATCTAACTTTTGGAGATAAACCGGAAGGCGCGATCTGGAACGTAGGCTTCGACTGGCGCCCGTCCCAAAGAACGTCACTTTCGGCGACCGTCGGGAAGCGCTTTTTTGGCAACACCTATAGCCTGTCGTTTCATAACGTAACGAGAAAAACAGTTTGGGATCTATATTATCGGCAGTCCCTCAACACCAGCCGTACTTCATTCTCAAGCGCGGAGGGCACACTTCGGGCTACTTTAGAAGAAGTGGTGAAACAAAGAGATCCCAGTCTTTCCGGCCCTAATTTGGACAGGGCAGTAGAGGAATTAGCGGCGTCCAGAGGATTCGACCCAGACCAAAAAATCGGCACTAATTTTCAATCCAATACGGTATTTTTGGAAAAGCGCTGGCAAGGTTCCGTAAGTTTAGCTTTCCCCAAGAGCAACATGCTGTTCACGGTGTTCAACTCCGTTCGCGATGCTGATACCACGGGTAACTTTAATGTCTTCCTGTCAAGCGGTGATTTCGCTCAAAGTCGGGTTATCAAGCAAACCGGTGCCGGCGCTCAATGGAACTACCGACTGTCGCCTAGAAATCAGGCGAAAGTCAGTCTAGATCTAACACGAAATACCTTTGTTGATATTCATCGCCGAGATGACCTAGCTCGGCTTGAGCTAGGGCTCAGTCGTAAGCTTTCTCGAACGGCCTCTGGAACGCTCAACTACCGCCACGTGCGCCGCGATTCAAATTTCACCAGCGGTGAATACGATGAAAATGCAATCATCGGCGCATTTTCCGTTACCTTCTAGGAAGTTGTCGTCATGTACGAAGCCTTTTACCACCTGCGCGCAAAACCCTTCCAACTCAGCCCGGACCCAAGTTTTTTTTACGGAAGCAAGGGCCACAAGCGCGCGATGTCGTATCTTGAATATGGTTTGCACCAGGGTGAGGGATTTATCGTCATCACCGGTGAGGTAGGTGCAGGTAAAACGACACTGGTACGCAACCTATTCAAAAAACTACAGGGAGAAAACCTAGTCGCTGCGCAGTTAGTCAGCACGCAACTGGACGCAGATGATATGTTGCGCATGGTGGCCGCTGCTTTCGGCTTACCCCATGAAGAAAGCAACAAGGCAAGTTTGCTGAAGCGCCTGGAAAACTTTTTGGTCAATTGTCAAAACCTCGGCAAACGTGCCCTGCTGATTGTGGACGAAGCGCAAAACTTGAGCCCTCGAGCCGTTGAGGAACTGCGCATGTTGTCCAATTTTCAGTCCCAAGATAAATCGCTCCTACAAAGCTTCTTGCTTGGCCAACCGGAGTTTCGCTTTACCATGGCAAGCGAAGGCATGCAGCAACTTCGCCAGCGCGTTACGGCTTCTTATCATCTTGGTCCGATGGATCAGCATGAGAGCAAAGAATATATCGAGCATCGTTTGCGCACGGTGGGGTGGAACAACGACCCCGTATTTTCGGAAGATGCGTTTGCCGCCGTTCACGACTATGCCCGCGGTATTCCACGCAAAATTAATACCCTTTGTGATCGCGTGTTGCTGATGGGCTATCTCGAAGAGTTACATCAAATCAACGCCGCGGTGGTGAATGAAATCGTCGCAGAGATCAAAAATGAAATGGCCGTCCCCGCGTCCGATTCGCAGGGGCTCAGTCAGGTATCCTACGGCGTCACCAGTCCAATGGGACAAGCCAAACAAATGGAATTAGAAAGTAATTTGGCGAATCTCGACAAGCGTGTGATGCAAGTCGAGCGCTCAATCGTGAGCGTTCTTAAGCTTATGCGGGAAGTGCTGTCCGTTGCAGGATTCAAACGATTTCGCTCCGATCAGCCAGCAGACGACAAAGTTGTTGCTATAAAGGACTGATATGAGCAGGAAAATTCTATGCATCGTCGGCGCCCGGCCTAATCTGATGAAGATTGCGCCGGTAATTGCCGCCCTTAGGGCGGGGCCGTCTCCGTTTGAGGTGCGCTTGCTTCATACTGGGCAGCACTACGATAGTGCAATGAATGATCAGTTCTTCACCACCTTGGGCATACCTAAACCCGATATCAATCTGGATGTCGGTTCCGCGACTCATGCCGTGCAAACGGCAGAGATTATGCGGCGCTTTGAACCCGTGTTAGATCAAGAAGCGCCCGACGCGATTTTGGTTGTCGGCGATGTGAATTCCACCATCGCTTGCGCGCTTGTCGCGGCGAAAAAGAATGTCAAAGTCATCCACGTCGAAGCGGGGTTGCGCAGCTATGATCGTGGCATGCCTGAGGAAGTGAATC
>JBDSJK010000016.1:0-10186 GCA_039917535.1 Burkholderiales bacterium | reverse complement strand
GTAAGTTCAAGGGCCAGGGCGGCGTTGGATTTTTTGATCTTGCTGCGGCTGGGTTGCTTGATGGTGTAGTCGGCCACCGCCGCGACGCTGATGAAAATATCGCTGTCTGCGGCGTTCACCATCACCGCTTGGTGCATGTCGGCGGCGCTCATGATGGGGATTACATTGGCCCCCAGCGGTGCAGTAATATTCACCGGCCCGCTCACGAGCGTAACGCTGGCGCCAGCCTGTAGCGCGGCACGTACTACGGCGTAACCCATTTTCCCCGAACTGCGATTGGTAATGCCGCGTACGGGGTCAATCGCCTCAAACGTAGGTCCGGCGGTGATCAACACGCGCTTGCCCTGCAACAGCTTGGGCGCGAAGTGGGCTTGAATCTCGGCGAGAATATCGGCGGCTTCCAGCATGCGGCCCATGCCGATTTCGCCGCAGGCCTGGTCGCCCGTCGCCGGGCCGAGGATGGCGATGCCGTCATCACGAAGTTGAGCAAGGTTGCGTTGCGTCGCCGGGTTGGCCCACATTTGGCGATTCATCGCGGGTGCGACCAACAACGGACATTCACGGGCGAGACACAGCGTCGAGAGCAAATCGTCCGCCAAACCGTGGGCAAGCTTCGCCATGAAATCGGCGCTGGCGGGGGCGATCACGATGCCGTCAACATCGCGCGACAGATCGATATGGCCCATGTTGTTGGCAATGTCGGCATCCCACAAATCCCTGTAAACTGTATTACCGGAAAGCGCTTGTAGCGTGACGGGTGTGATGAAGCGGCACGCCGCTTCAGTCATCACGACTTGCACCTCGATGCTGGCTCGCGTCATCAGACGAACCAGTTCCGCAGATTTGTAAGCGGCGATCCCACCGCTCAACCCAAGCAGTAATTTTTTAGGAAGATTATCATTCATAATTAATACCATTCTAACGAAAACAGCGAGCCGTGGCGATTCGCGATTGGCCGGAAGATGAACGTCCCCGCGAGAAGTTGTTTGCACGCGGCGCTAAGGTGCTGTCCGACGCGGAACTGTTGGCGGTCTTGCTACGCACGGGCGTGGCGGGCAAGAGCGCCGTGGAACTGGGTCGCGAATTGATACAGCGCTTCGGTGGCTTGAATCAATTGTTTGCTGCGAGTCAGACGGATTTGTGCGCGACACCCGGCATGGGTCCGGCGAAATATGCGCAGTTCCAGGCGATGCTGGAAGCAGCGCGACGCGTGCTGGAGGAAGAAATTAAGCAAAACGATGTGTTCTCCTCGCCGCAATTGGTGCGCGATTATTTGCGACTGTATTTTCAGAGCCACCAGCGCGAAGTGTTTGTCGCAATTTTTCTCGATACGCAAAATCGCATTATCGCCCTGGAGGAATTGTTCGTGGGAACGCTTGCGCAAACCAGCGTCTACCCCCGCGAGGTCGTCAAGCGTGCGCTGTTTCACAACGCCGCGGCAATTATTTTCGCCCATAACCATCCTTCGGGAATCGCGGAGCCCAGTGGGGCGGATAAACATCTAACGCAGATGCTGAAGGCCGCGCTGACGCTGGTCGAGGTTCGCGTGCTGGATCATTTCATCGTCGGGAACGGCGCGCCGTATTCGTTTGCGGAGCATGGTTTGCTTTGACGTAAGGAAGCTTTGATTTATTTCGAGTTCTAAGCAAGACAAGGCGCGAGGAAAAAATTGTGACGCAGCCTATGATTGATAGATACGGAGCAATTTTTTCTGAGCAACGCAGTATTGCGACGAAATCGGAATAAATCAGGGCTTCCTTAATGGCTGATTCCATGCGATAATCGTTGTTTTAGCTGTTGGAGCAATGCTGTGGCCAGAAAATGCATAATTACCGGCAAAAAGCCGATGGTGGGCAACAATGTGTCCCACGCCAACAACCGCACCAAACGGCGCTTTTTGCCGAACTTGCAGCGTCGCCGGATTTGGGTTGAAAGCGAAAATCGCTACATTAATTTGCGCCTGACGACGGCCGCGCTGCGGACCATCGACAAGAATGGCATCGAAGCCGTGCTCGCCGAGTTGCGCGCGTCCGGCGTGCCCATCTAAAAAGGAGCCATCATGCGCGACAAAATCAAACTCGAGTCCACCGCCGGTACGGGGCATTTTTATACCACGACCAAGAACAAAAAAACCATGCCGGAAAAAATGGAGGTCATGAAGTTTGACCCCAAGGCACGTAAGCACGTTATTTACAAAGAAACCAAGCTTAAGTAATTAGATTTTGGTAATTTTCAGTCAATAAAAAAGCCCGCTTTCGCGGGCTTTTTTATGGGTGTCTAGAGCGACACTAGGCATAGCACCTAAGCTTACGCGAGAACTCTTGCAGCGGTGCAATGCCGCTGGCCTCTGCGCGATGGCACCAATCTTCGAGTTCCTTAACCAATTGCTCCCGAGTTGCGTTCGAGCGGCTCCACAGTCTCGACAACTCTTGGCGCATGGAGTAGATAGTTTTGAGCACTTTACTGGAACTCATCACCGTGTCTAACTTTGCGCGATCCGGGGCGGAGAAGGCTTCCGGCTCCAGGTGCAGCCAATGTTTAACGGTGCGGAAGATACCCGTTTCCGTGATAGCCGACAGGGCTGGAATACGTTGCCTGAGGTTGGAGAATTCCTCGGCGCAGGTGATCTGCAGCGAGCGCGTATAGTTCGCCAACACTTCGTAGCGATGGGTAATGATTGCTTCCAGGGTCTCTTGGTCGCAGGCGGATTTTGCCGCGGCCATGCGTACCTTGGGAGCGACTTTCTTGACCTTCGCCAAGCCAAGCATTTCCAGAAGGCGAATGTAGAACCAGCCCAGGTCAAATTCATACCATCTGTTCGAGAACTTGGCGGACGTGCCGTAAGCGTGATGATTGTTGTGCAATTCTTCGCCGCCAATGAAGATACCCCAAGGAACCAAGTTCCGGCTCGCGTCCGCACACTGAAAATTGCGATAGCCCCAATAGTGCGCAACACCGTTGATGACGCCGGCGGCAAACAGCGGAATCCAAATCATCTGCACCGCCCAGATGCTTAGACCAATGGTGCCAAACAGGATGAGGTCAATCCCTAGCAACAGCGAGACGCCCAGCGTGTGATTTTTTGAATAAAACTTTTCCATGAAATCGTCCGGCGTCCCACTGCCAAAACGATCCAACGTATCTTGGTTTTTGGCTTCCGCACGATACAACTCCGCGCCTTGCCACATCACCTTCTTAATACCCAAGATCTGCGGGCTGTGGGGATCTTCCTCGGTCTCGCAGCGAGCGTGGTGCTTGCGATGAATCGCCGTCCAAGCCTTGGTATTTTGGCCGGTGGTCAACCACAGCCAAAAACGGAAAAAGTGGCAAACTGCAGGGTGTAAGTCGAGTGCGCGGTGGGCGGAGTAACGATGTAAATATACCGTAACGCCAATGATTGTGATGTGGGTCAAAACCAAGCATAAAACAATGTAACCCCACCACGGCAACTGAATTAAACCATTAACTAGAACCACTAAAAGTGCCTCCTGTGAACTAAATAACCGCTGATTCTACCCTAAGGCGGGCGCGAATCAAGGATTATTTGCGTAAAATCGTGAACTTTGGTGTCGCTATTGGTAGGAAAGCGACACAAATTTATTCATTTAAATCAATGGGCTTCGAATTACTTCCAGATTGATTCTTAGCCGGATCTTTGCGATTTCTGAGCGAGCAAGTTGATGCTAGTTTATCAACTTGTCAAGGAGAGTGCATGAGGTTATCCATACCACGCCGCATCTTTACGGCTGAATTCAAAAGAGAAGCCATTAAGCGAATTATCGATCAAGGCACCACATTAGTCGAGGCCAGCCGCAAGCTCGATATTGCTACCAAGTCATTACGCGACTGGATCGCCCAGTCAGAACGCGGCGAACTCAAAGCAAAACCACACTCGTCGCGGGCAAGCTGACCCCCCGACCAGCGACGCATTCGCGATCTCGAACGAGAACTCGCCATTGCTAAGATGGGGCGCGACATCTTAAAAAACCGACGGCGTTCTTCGCGAAGGAATCGAAGTGAGGTCCGCCATGATCGAACCGACCGAAAATTCGCGCCCAGTTCCAGGCGGGGCGCGCACCATCGCCGCAAATGACGACAACCCGCGTGCTTGACCCCTGAGCAGGTTAAGCGATACATTGCTACCTAGCCAAAAAGACCGTTTGAAATTCCTATTCACTCACAAAAGGGAAAATCAAGCCCAGAGAAAGCATCAAGCGATTAGGCAGTACCGAAAAAAATCAGCAATCTATTGAGCCAGTCGAAGATCCATTTTCACTCTTCAGGGGACATTTAGACACCAACATAATCTATAATTACTCACACCAGTTCGTAAGCGTACTGGCTATCCCGCCTGGTCAATTCTCAATGGAAACGGGCTGTCAATATTTAACGGAAATGAACAGCCATGACGCGCGGGCATGCTCATCTTGGCCACTCTCACAACGCCAGACAGGAGCACCGGAACGCATGATTAGCATCGAACATGACAGTGTCCTGACCAGCGTCGCGATCTTTGGAGAATTCCAAATCGCCGACTACAAGCAGTTTGAAGATGAGGTGTCACGACAACTCAAGCAGCAAGGAAAAATGAATCTGCTGATCGATCTGCGTGGCATGCTCGGCTACACTGTAGACGTGGCGTGGGAAGACATCAAGTTCACCCGCGAGCACGCGCATGACGTGGGGCGCGTCGCCATGGTGAGCGAACAGGACTGGGTGGCGTGGGTCGCGTTGGCGACCAAGATCTTCGTGGATACGGAGCTGCGCGTATTCGACAACGAGCCGGATGCCCGGCTGTGGCTCATGGCCGTCTAGTGTACCGATTGTGTCCCGTGAGTATTTTTTAATCCGAGCGGGTTTAAGGAAAGACAAATCCATGCGTTATGAGCTTTACTAGTGGCACTCGATCCAAGGCCGCGGCGAATTCGTCAGGCTGGTGCTGGAAGAAGCCGGCGCCAATTACGGGGACGTGGCGCACTTGCTCGGGACGGGCCGGCATCGATCCTTTGCCCCGCCGTTCTTGAAGGCCGGGAATTGGCTCATCGATCAGACCGCAAATATTTTGTTGTATCTGGGCCGCGGTTGGGTCTGATACCGAAATCAGAAGCGGCCCGCTTGCGGGCCCACCAGTCGCCGCCTTCCCTACAGCGAGCACGGCATCTTTCGTCACTATTCGGAACTCGACGGCTAAAGATCAACGAACCCATCTCGCGGGTTTGTTGCTGCGCGGTTGCAAAGTCGTAGCATCCACTTCAGAAGCCTTATTTAAGTCACTTCCTAGTGGTATCGTCATCTGAACACCGTCCTTGAGGCGGTGAGATTATGCAGGTCGTCACGCATTGATCGGTTTGAAGTTGTGCGGCGAGATTCCAGGGAAGCACGGTGGGTCCGCTGCGCTTGACCCAGCCTACATTTTTATTAGCCGGAGAGCCGCATGGATACTTGTCCCCTTTTTTGGGATTGGCTCTCCGAGCGGTCTTGTTCTCGCAGGTTTTTGAAACCTGGATTTCTCGACGAACACGCGTTCGATGACGTAGTCGCCCGGCACGCCGATGTGCGGCGAGATTTTGAAGCTGCGTGACTCTAGCAACACCCGCGAAGAATTCCACAATCGCGGCCGTATAACGGAACTAATCGAAAACGGCAGGCTATTCACCGACATCGGTTTGTCACCCCTCGACCCCGCCATCGATCGCGTCATGATTTGCGGCACCACCAGCATGTTGAAAGACACGTCGGCGTTGGTCGGGTATTAGACCAACTTTTGGCGCACGTCTTCGCCGAAGAATTCGTTGGCGGGCAATTCTTCCGTGATGACTTCGCGATAGGCCAATTCGTCGACCTGGCGCACGCCGGGGACTAAGATAATTTTTTCAAAGCGCTGGTAGGTTTCCGGGTCTTTGATGATGGAGAGAAACGGCGCGAGACCGGTGCCGGTCGCCAGCATATAAAGATGTTTGCCCGGCAACAGATCGTGTAGCGTCAAAGTGCCAGTGAACTTGCGGCTGACGAGCACTTCGTCCCCGACCTTTAAGTGTTGCAGCCGCGAGGTAAGCGGCCCGTGTTGCACTTTGATGCTGAAAAATTCCAGATACTCGTCGTAGTTCGCGCTGGCCCCGGCGGAAAGCGCGTCGCGACTCGGCCGACATGCTTAGCGGTGCGATTGTCTTCGTCGATGATGTTGCGCAAAAAATTAGCAGCGCGGGGTTCGGCTGATGCAGGTGCGGCGCTACTGGGAGAATTCATAAAATGATTCGACAAGGTAAAGGTGCATTTTAGCGGTTTGCTGGGGTTGGGCAAAGGGATATGCGGCGGTGAAGGGAAACGTGCCGTTTGCTAGGCATCGGGCGGCCATCATTGTGATGTCGCCGCTCGAATTGATGCAGCGCTTGGCCGCGCTCGTTCCCCCGCCGCGCCTGCATCTGATTCGCTTCCACGGCGTGCTCGCGCCCCACGCCAAGTTGCGCGCGGCGATCGTGCCCAGTCCAGTGGACAATGCGCCGCAACAAGCTAGCGAGCACACCCACGCGCTTGCCTCGCCGGCGCGCCTGAGTTGGGCATGCTTGCTTAAGCGGGTCTTCGAGGTCGATATCGAACGCTGCCCAACGTGCGGCGGCGCTTTGAAGATCCTCGCCGCCATCGTTGATCCGCCGTCATTGTACGTATCCGCGCCCACCTGGGCTTGCCGACCCGCCGCCCCACCGCGCTCGCCCGCGCGCCGACTTGATCTGTTCTAAGCGGCCTGAGCCTAAACCAAAACCCGATCTATCCCGTTCGGCCCCTGCGCCGAGGGTCACGCTCGATCGGCGCTCGCAGCAACGGCCCAAGCGCCAGGAAATGAGCCTCCGCAGGCGGATCAACGGCTTCAAAAACGCCGCGCAAGGGCGAGTTTTCCCCGCCATCCGCGTGATTGACCACCCACATGCGCAACGATATAGTCCTACCTAACGAAAAAGGGTGTTTGAAATTCCTATTCGCTTAGACCAGGAGTGGTTCATGGATTTTGAGCTACGCTTGCCAACCATGGCGCATCCGATGAAGCTTGGCCCCAAGCCCCTGTGCCGCACGGCCTCGCGCGTAGGTCGGCTTTTGTACATATGCCGGGTGCCCGCGATCATCTGCGCTGCCATAGCGCTGCTCGGCGCCAACGTTGACCAGATTCACGAGGTGGTCCGCGTCTATGTCACTGACCTCAACGAACCCGGGCACCAAACAGAAAGCGCGGTGAATCTGCTGGCGGTGTACCTACTGCTGTTCCAGTTGAGCTGGACCGTGCTGTTCTGGAGCGAATACGCGCTTCTCCATCGGTTCCCGAGGGCGCACGCCAACAACAGCGTCCTACGGGCGGCGACGATTGCGGTACCGACGCTTCTCGTCTCAGCGCTCTGGGGCGGTGCGTACTTCGCGGCGCAGGGGGCGGCGGCGGGGCTCGAGGGCGACCCGCTGCTCCTCACTCAGGTGCTGCGCGGACTGGTGGTGATGTTTGGCATTCTGACCATCGTTACTTACCACCAGGTCAAACAGAAGCGCATTGCTGGCCGAAGGCGTTATGCGGGCGCGCGTGAGGAAAACCCTGACCCAGGGCTAAGCCACGGAGCCATTCTTGGCTTGAGCCTGGCCTTCGGTTTTGGCCTATTTCTAGTGGCTACGTTGAATCCCTGGTGGTTAGGAGTTTGGGTCGGCACGATCGGCATCCTGCTTGCCGCGGCCATTGCAACGTTGCCATTTCTGACGTGGCTGACTGCGTCGCCCCGGGTGCCACGTTGGCACTGGTTGACGGTTCTGGTGCTGTTCGGCATCCTGTGGAGTAGCTTCGACCTCAACGACAACCATCCGCTGCGTAGTATTGGCGAAAGCCAGGACTCCGTGAAGGTTCCCGACTTCGGAGCGGCGTTTCGGGCCTGGCTCGACAAACGCGCATCGCCGACGGGAAGGGAAGCGTTCCCGGTGATCTTGGTCGCGGCGGAAGGCGGCGGCATCCGCGCCGCGTACTTCACGGCCGAGGTCCTTGCCGCCATCCAGGACCGCTGTCCCCGATTCGCCCGGCACCTGTTCGTCATATCAGGCGTGTCGGGAGGAAGCGTGGGTGCGGCCATATTCTCGGGGCTTCTGGACGCATCTAAGTCGCAAGCCGACGACAGCGACGCGCCTTGCGACTTACGCAGCACCGTGGCGACCCGCTACGCCGATCAAGTCGAGCAGATTCTGCGGACGGACTACCTGGCGCCGGTCGTCGCCACTTTGCTTTTCCCCGACGGCTTGCAGCGCCTGCTACCGTTTCCCGTCGACGCCTGGGACCGGGCAAAGACACTCGAGTTGACGGTGGAGCGCAGCTTCAAGCATGTCGCGTCCACGAATTTCATGGAGCGTAGCCTTTACGACTACTGGACTCCAGAAGGTGTCGCCCCTTTGCTACTGCTGAATACAACCCACGTATCCAGCGGCACGCGGGTGGTTGCCGCTCCCGTGCAATTCCTCAGCGAGCGCTTCCATCGACTCACGTCATTGTTCGACCAGGCACCCACGCTCAATCCGCGCTTGAGTACTGCCGCCGTCATGGGCGCGCGCTTCCCACTTGTCACTCCCGCTGCCTACGTTGGAAGCAAGCCCAAAAATAGATACGTTGACGGCGGTTACTTCGAGAACTCAGGGACGGTCACGCTCTCCGAGGCGCTCGACGCGATGCGGCTCGAGGCCGCAACCCTGCACCGAATCTTCTATCCCATAGTGATCCGTATCGGGAATTCGCCGAGCCGCCTCGCCGCATCAGACACGCGCGAGGCCGGACCGGAGTCGCCGGAATCCCCCCCAGCAGGGCTGGGAGAATTGCTGTCGCCGGTTCGGGCGATGGTGAATACGCGCGTGGCACGCGGGTCGCTGGCGGCGGAGGCCCTGAAAACTCAAGTGACGACGCTTTGGGACAACCAAGAGTGCGCCGAGTTCATCGAGTTCCAAATCGGCATCGGGGACGTGCAAACGCCTTTGGGTTGGCAGCTATCGCAAGCGGCGCGACGGTCGCTGCGAGCGCAATTGGCTACTCAAGATGGCTGCGACAGCCGTAACGGAATTCAGAACGGCTGCTCCGTTCAGGACGTCATCGAAATCCTCAACCGTACCAAGCCCAGCGGTTGCCCAATACCAGCAGGGTAGGGCGGGTCACATCTGCCGCAGGAAACATAACATAGCATTGCCGTTGATGTTGATCGGCAGGTTGTACCGGCCCTGAAAAAATTTAGCCTATCGCGCTATGAGATAAGCGTGGCGCGGTTGTTAGGGCATGTCTTTACCGTAAATCACCGTAAAGGTGACAATGGGTGACGATGTGCCACGAGCCATCTTGGAGCGGCTCTTGATGCTTTCTATTTGGCTCGCATGTCGCCATTTTTTGCGCCATGGATACCTTGGAGAGATTCGCGCCCTGCATGCTGTCTTCGATTTATGCCGATGTTATAATATGACCACCTACATGACCATCCGATAAGGAATTCATAGTGGGAGCTTACAGCGTAGCCGAAGTCAAAGCGCAACTCAGCGCAATACTCGAAGCGGTTGAAAGAGGCGAAACCGTGGTTATCACTAAGCGCGGCAAGTCCGTTGCGCGAATCTCGCGCGAAACTCGCGGCGACAGCGTAATCGAATGGGCGACGATCGACGCGTTTCGCGATAGCTTGCGCAAGAGCAAGGCGAGCGTTACGGCTTTGCGCAAGCGCGCGCGTTATTGAGGGTGATTTACCTCGATACCAGCGTCGTCGTCCCGCTGATTGTTCCGGAGTCCGGCTCGGCAAAGGTATGCGCTTGGCGCGACCGTTTAACCGCTCTACAACTGCGGGAAGCCACCTTAAGCGCGTGGACGATTACTGAGTTTGCAAGCGCGATCGGTTTGACAATTCGCCAAAGGGATTTAACGCGGGCGCAAGGCGATGCTGCGCTGAAAACCTTTCATGATTTGCTGGTACCTAGCTTAACGGTGTTGGAACCCGTGCCCACGGATTTCCGACTTGTGGAAACTATGTTACGGGAATGCTCGCTCGGGCTGCGCGCTGGCGACGCGCTGCATCTGGCGATCGCCGTTCGCGGTTCCGCGCGGCCATTCGTGGCGCTGGATCGCGATCTTTGCAAAGCGGCGTCGGCAATGGGCATCGCCGTGGCGCCGGGTTAAAGGCGGGTACACTATTTCAAAGATATG
>JBDSJK010000015.1:0-5408 GCA_039917535.1 Burkholderiales bacterium | reverse complement strand
GAAAATAATTAGATTTTCGAAACACCCGGGAGCGGGTGTTTGGCAATGAGTGCTTAAAAATCAAACTACGTCGGCTTGAAGGGGTTAGCCGACGAGTGCACCGCACAATGCAATTTACAGTTTGGGTCGAAAGCTGTCACATGTATTAGTCAAGACTTAATCTGACATTTCTGTTTTAATTATGATGTTATGAAATAGGAGATGTGAGATGAATCAAGCGCAGAAGATAGTGAAGAACAAGATTGGATTGCTGAGATTGGCGGAGACGCTGGGCAGTGCTTCCAAGGCTTGCAAAGTCATGGGTTTCAGCCGTGATAGTTTTTATCGCTTTAAAGAGCTCTACGAGCAAGGCGGGGAAGCCGCGCTACAAGAGATCTCGCGTAAGAAGCCGGTGCTGAAGAATAGGGTAGACCCGTCGGTAGAAGCGGCAGTGCTGGAATTTGCTTTAGAACAGCCGGCCTATGGTCAACATCGAGTAAGCAATGAACTACGCAAGCGTGCGGTATTTGTTTCTGGCGGCGGGGTGCGCTCCATCTGGCTGCGTCACGATCTGGAAACCTTCGTCAAGCGGCTGAAAGCCTTGTCGGCCAAAGTTGCGCAAGAGGGGTTGATTTTGACCGAAGATCAACTTCGCGCGCTGGAAAAGGCGCGAGAAGAAAAGCAAGCACATGGCGAAATCGAGACCGAGCACCCTGGCTACTTGGGTTGCCAGGATACCTACTACGTTGGTAACTTGAAGGGCGTGGGGCGCATTTACCAACAAACCTTCATCGACAGCTACTGCAAGGTGGTGATGGTCAAGCTTTACGACCGTAAACACGCCATTACGGCGGCCGACATGCTTAATGATCGGGTGTTGCCCTGGTATGAAGAATTCGGTATTGATTTGCTGCGTATCCTCACCGATCGCGGCAGTGAATATTGTGGCAGCCGCGAGCACCATGAATTCGAGCTATATCTCGATTTAGAGGCCATTGAGCACACCAAAACGAAGGCCAGAAGCCCGCAGACCAACGGAATATGCGAACGCTTCCATCAGACGATCCAGAACGAGTTCTATGCCAGTGCATTTAGGCGTAAGCTGTACCACAACTTGGACGAACTGCAGGTCGATGTCGATGAATGGGTGCGTACCTATAACGAAGAACGTACGCATTCAGGAAAATATTGCTTTGGCAAAACACCTATGCAAACATTAGCAGACAGTTTGCACTTGGCGTTTGACAAACAATTGGGTCACGTTCCAAGCCAGACCGATTCTAGGTCGCAAGAAAGGGTCGCCGTTTAACCATGATGTCTGTCAGATCAAGTCCTGGCTAGGACATTTCAGTCAACAATACTACGCAATGCAGATGGCCCCTTAACCCGTTCGACTCCACGCTTGACGACCTACCTCATGCATCCCCAACGCACAGATAGCCTCCTAGATTCAATGATGATAAGATTCTGCTCTGGTCTACTTTCTCTTCCTACTCTCTTTGATTTGATGGCTGGCAAAAAAGAGCATGGCTTAGATCCATTGCACTTAGGTACGTTATACGACTCACTTAAGCGAACTGTGGCGACGTACGGTGATCGTCAAGCCTATTGCGTTCCGCCCAAGAAGGATCGCGCCTACTATCCGGACGGTAAGGAATTTACTTGGAATGAAACTTACGCTGCCGTTCAAGAGCGCATTCGGTTCTACCGGCAGGCGGGCTATGGGCCAGGCCATCGCGTCGCGATTTTGTTCGATCAACGGCCGGAGTTTGTTTTTCATCATCTCGCGCTGAACGCGTTAGGCTGCAGCACCGTCGGCATTAGCCCCGACTATCGGCACGACGAGTTGGTGTACCTGCTTGATCATTCAGAAACTTGTCTGGTGTTCGGGATCAAGGAGCGGCTTGCCGACTTGCGCGCGGCGGCGAAGGAGTTGTCGCGTCCCGTTCCGGTGTTGCGCTTCGATGATTTAACGCTCGCGCTGCCTGCGCCGGCGATTCCTGCGGGTAACTGGCGCCCGGATGGCACAACGGAAGCGGGCCTGCTCTACACCTCGGGCACGACGGGCCGTCCGAAAGGCTGCGTGCTGACTAACGAATATTTTCATTTTTGGGCATGGTGGTTTCTCTCGCGCGGCGGGCGCCTCGCGCTGTCGGAAGGTGTTGAACGTTTGTATAACCCGCTACCGTTGCATCATGCCAACGCGTTTTCCATTTCGCTGCCAACCATGTTGCTCGCGGGTGGCTGCTTAGTGTTTCCCGATCGCTTTCACGCCAGCACCTTTTGGGACGACATCGTGAACTGCGACGTCACCGCGGTTCAATTTCAAGGTGTGATTCCGGCGATCTTGCTCAAGCTGCCGCAAGTAGCGCAGGAACGCGCCCATCGTGTGAAATTCGCGCTGTGCGCCGGCATCGAACCGAGCTTGCACGAAACCTTTGAAACGCGTTTCGGATTTCCTTTGGTGGAAATGTGGGCGATGACGGAAACGGGCCGTATGACGACCGACCATCTTGAGCCGCGCATGATACATACTCGTGCATTGGGTCGCTCGGTTCCTGGTGCGGAGCTACGTGCAGTCGATGAAAATGGCAATGACGTTCCCGTGGGCGCGCAAGGCGAATTAGTACTACGCCACAGCGAAGCAACACCGCGCAAAGGATTTTTCGCCGGGTATCTCAAGAATCGCGAAGCGACGGACGAAGCGTGGCGCGGCGGCTGGTTTCACACCGGCGATACCGTCATGCGCGACGACAGCGGCATGTTTTTCTTTCTCGATCGCGCCAAAAATATCATCCGCCGCGCGGGTGAAAACATTGCCGCGAGCGAAGTCGAAGAACGCATCACATCGCACGCGAAAGTGAAACAAGTTGCCGTGTTAGCCGTGCCCGACGAATTGCGCGAGGAAGAAGTGATGGCGCTGGTTATTCCAAAAATGTCGAGCGATGCGAATGAAAATTTTGCACGGGAAATTTTCGACTATTGCTGCGAGCGCTTAGCTTATTTCAAAGCGCCTGGTTACGTTTTATTTGTGGAAAGTTTGCCAACCACCAGCTCGCAAAAAATTCAAAAAGTGAAAATATTTCCACCGGGAACCGATGCCCGCAAACAACCAGGGGTAATTGACTTGCGTCATCTCAAGAAAAAATCGCCGAGCGGTGCGAGGGTGCAAGTATGAGCGCGCCACCGCCACTAACAGCTGATACTTCCGCGGGCGTCATCGCGCGATTTCTCAAGGCGCAGGGCGTCGATCGTATTTTCGCGCTATGCGGCGGCCACATTATGCCGATTTGGATGCGCTGCGACGCGGAAGGTATACGCATCATCGACGTGCGCGACGAGCGCGCCGCTGTCTACATGGCCCACGCTCATAGCGAGTTGACCGGCAGCTTGGGCGTGGCGCTGGTGACCGCCGGCCCCGGCGTGACTAATGCCCTGACCGGTATCGCCAACGCTCATATCGCGCGCGCATCGGTGTTGGTTTTGTCTGGCGTGCCACCCGGCCCCCAGGAAAATCGCGGTGCGCTGCAAGATATTGTTCACACGGATTTAGTACGATCGCTTACGCGCTATGCGCGTACCGTACGTGAGCCAGCACTCGTGCTGCAAGAATTGGATGAGGCCGTCTCCCGCGCGATGGGACAAGGCAGCGATCCAGGCCCTGTGTATTTGGATTTTCCGACGGACACGCTGCGCGCCGAGGTGCCGCGCGCCGTGCAACTGGACGAACATTTCCGCGCAAAAGCGAAAGCACCACTACTGCCGAATGCAAACGAGGTTGCGGCAGCGGTGGATTTGCTGTGGTCCGCGCGAAAACCATTGGTCATCAGCGGACGAGGTGCACGCGGTGCGAATGCAGAACTCGAAACTTTTTTAGCCAAGCTTGGCGCTGTGTATTTGGATACCGGCGAGAGTCGTGGCCTGCTGTCGGATGACAATCCCGCCATCGTCGCAGCGATGCGCGGCACGGTGATGACCGAGGCTGACGTCGTTGTGACACTTGGTCGGCGATTGGATTTTCAATTGGCTTATGGATCGCCCGCAGTGTTTGGCGAAGCAAAATTTATTCGTATCGCCGATGCGCCCTCAGAGTTGCGCGACAATCGTCGCGGTGCCGTGGAAATTTTCGCGCAGCCTGCAGCGGCGCTCGCGGCCATCACCCAAGCGGCGGGCAATCGCGCGTCAAACGTGGATCGCGAATGGGCCTCGGGACTACGTGCAAAACACGAAGAGCGTGCGCGCAAACTGCGCGAATCTATGCTCGCTGCGGCACCGGGCAGCGACGGCCGCATTCATCCTAATCGTGCCCTGGGCGAGTTGCAAAAACAACTTGCACCCGATGCCGTGTTGGTCGCTGATGGTGGAGATTTTTTGAGCTTTGCGCGGGTCGGACTTTCGACGTCAACTTATCTCGATCCTGGCTCCCTGGGGTGTATCGGCATTGGTACGCCGTTTGGTATTGCGGCAAGCCTGGCATTGCCAGGTCGACAAGTGGTTGTGGCCACCGGCGATGGCGCCTTCGGCTTCAATGCCATGGAGATTGATACCGCGGTGCGTCACCGCGCGCCGGTACTCATCATGGTTGCCAACAACGGCGCGTGGCAGATCGAAGTACAGGATCAAACCGATACCCACGGCAAAGTGGTCGGCACTCGCTTGCAATTTTCCGACCACGCCGCCATGGCGCGCGCGTTCGGAATGTATGCCGAGCGGGTGGAGAAGAGCGAGGAGTTAGCCGGCGCGATCCTACGGGCACTTGCAAATCTGCCCGCATTGCTCGATGTGGTTGTCACGCCGGAAGCAAAATCCTCCGACGGCAAAACGGGCCTCGCGTGGGTGCCCGATCTACAAGCGCTCGCTGCGTGGGACGATGCGGAACGAAAATGGCGCGAGCAAGGTGAGCACCGCTGATCATTCCGATCAGGCCGCAGCCACTTTCAGGGCTTGAGGGGGGGCGCCCAACGCTTTGTTGGCCACCCCTATGACGGGCACACACGGGCCGCGCAGATCAGCCAGTCGAATGATTGGATCAAGGCTGCGGGCAGTGAAGTCAAACAAGCAGTCGTGGATGGGGGCTACCGGGGCGTGGATGCCGACCATCCCGGTATTGAGGGGGTGCATCGCGGGCGCATCAAATGGCGCGAGGCCCGCCCCTCGATGAACGAACGTCAAAAGCGGCGGCTCAAGCGTCGTCAGGCCATTGAGCCTGCCATCGGGCACGTCAAGCACGATAATCGCATGATTCGCTGTTACCTACAGGGCAGCATCGGCGATGCACTACACGCGATGAGTGGTGCGGCGGGCTACCCCATCCGTTGCTTGATGCGAGCGATCATGCGCTTGGGCCTGCGCGGCCTTGTTGCGCTCGTGCTTCTTGCCTCTTGGTTAACCGATAGGCTGCGATCCCGTCTACGAAAAGCCCGCACGGC
>JBDSJK010000014.1:0-21436 GCA_039917535.1 Burkholderiales bacterium | reverse complement strand
GATCGAGCTGATGCTGCTCGCGGTGAATATGAACTTCATCGCCTTTTCCCATTATTTGAACGACACGGCAGGGCAGATTTTTGTGTTCTTTATATTGACCGTGGCGGCAGCCGAGTCTGCCATCGGCCTGGCGATTTTGGTGGTGCTGTTTCGCAACCTCAACACCATCAATGTCGATGATCTCGACACGCTGAAGGGTTAGGCGGTGAAATCTCTATTGCTTATCGTCCCGTTCGCGCCGTTGTTGGGCGCAATCATAGCCGGTTTATTTGGCCGCGTCGTCGGGCGCAATGCCAGTCACCGCATCACCATCGCGCTGATGATCGTTTCTTTCATCGGCGCGTGCATGGTGTTGCGCGATGTCATGAGCGGCTACCACTTCAACGGTAGCCTTTACACCTGGATGGTCAGCGATGGGGTCCGTTTTGAAGTCGGGTTTCTGATCGACGCATTGTCCGCGATGATGATGGTCGTGGTGACGTTCGTGTCGCTGATGGTGCATATTTACAGCATCGGTTACATGCACGAAGATCCAGGCTATCAGCGCTTCTTCAGCTATATTTCCCTGTTCACCTTCGCCATGCTCATGCTGGTGATGTCGAACAACTTGCTACAACTATTTTTCGGTTGGGAAGCAGTCGGTTTAGTGTCCTATTTGCTGATCGGATTTTGGTATACCAAACCTACGGCTATCTACGCCAACCTTAAAGCATTCCTGGTGAACCGCGTTGGCGATTTCGGCTTCATCCTCGGCATAGGGTTGATCATGGCGCACTTTGGCGCCATGGACTACGCCACCATATTCACTCGCGCCCATGAATTTGCCGGGCAAACTATCGAGTTGATACCCGGCTCGCCCTGGATGCTCATGACGGTGATATGCATCTTGCTGTTCATCGGCGCCATGGGCAAATCGGCGCAGTTTCCGTTGCACGTATGGCTTCCGGATTCCATGGAGGGCCCGACGCCGATATCCGCGCTGATCCACGCGGCCACCATGGTGACGGCCGGCATCTTCATGGTGGCGCGCATGTCGCCGCTGTTCGAGCTGTCCGACACGGCCTTGTCCTTCGTTATGACCATAGGGGCGATCACCGCGCTGTTCATGGGTTTCCTCGGTATCGTGCAGAACGACATCAAGCGTGTCGTTGCTTATTCGACCCTATCGCAGCTCGGTTACATGACGGTGGCGCTGGGCGCGTCGGCGTACCAAGTGGCGATTTTTCACCTCATGACCCACGCGTTTTTCAAAGCGCTATTGTTCCTCGCCGCCGGTTCGGTGATCATGGCTATGCATCACGACCAAGACATACGCAACATGGGCGGCTTGCGTAAATACATGCCGATTACCTGGATAACCTCATTGGTGGGTTCCCTTGCGCTGGTCGGCACGCCGTTCCTGTCGGGCTTCTACTCCAAAGACAGCATTATTGAAGCGGTGGCATTTTCCCACTTGCCCGGTTCCCGTTTCGCCTATTTTGCCGTGGTCACCGGCGTGTTCGTCACGGCGTTTTATTCTTTCCGCATGTATTTTCTGGTATTTCACGGCAAAGAACGTTTTGGTCACGGTGGACATCATGATGACCATCATCACGGCCATGGTCGCACGCCGCATGAGTCTCCTTGGGTGGTGACACTGCCGCTGATCGCCTTGGCGATTCCATCATTGATCATTGGCTTCTTCGCCATCGGCCCTATGGAGTTTGGTAACTTTTTCGGTGACGCAATAAAAGTGTCGGGCGAACATGAAGCCATGGCAAAAATGGCAGAAGAATTTCATGGCCCTGTTGAAATGGCCATGCATTCCTTGTCTACTTTGCCGCTGTGGTTAGCGGCGGCAGGGGTCTTAGTCGCATGGTTTTTCTATCTTAAGCGTCCGGACATCCCAGAGAAAATTAAAAACACCTTCAGCGTCATCCATCGAGTGCTGGAAAATAAATATGGCTTCGACCAATTTAACGATTGGTTCTTCGCCGGTGGCGCGCGCAGCTTGGGAAAAGGTCTGTGGCGTGTAGGTGACGTTGGCATCATCGACGGCATTTTTGTCAACGGCAGTGCAAAACTGGTAGGCTGGATCGCGCAACTGGCGCGGCGCTTCCAGACGGGATTCATTTATCACTACGCGTTTACCATGATCATTGGCGTATTTGGCTTCCTCACGTTGTTCTGGTGGACATACCTGCAGCGCTGATCAGATCATGTCCAACATATTCCCCTACTTGAGTTGGGCGATTTGGTTGCCGATTATCACCGGCGGCATCGTGCTTGCGATGGCGGCACGGAGCCAAGGCTCGGCGGTGAAATGGGTCGCGCTCATCGGAGCAATCGCAGGATTCTTAGTCACGCTGCCGCTTTACCAAGATTTCAAACTCGACACCGGCCACATGCAGTTTGAAGAAATGGTGCCGTGGATCGCCAGCCTCAACATCAACTATCACCTCGGCGTGGACGGCATTTCCCTGTGGTTCGTGCTGTTGAATAGTTTTATGACCATCCTCGTCATCATCGCGGCGTGGCAGGCGATCAAAAAGAACCTGGCGCAATACCTGGCGGCGTTCTTAATCATGTCGGGCCTGATCAACGGTGCGTTTGCCGCGCTGGACGCGATCTTGTTCTACGTGTTTTTTGAGGCGACATTGATACCGATGTATCTCATCATCGGCGTGTGGGGCGGGCCAAATCGGATTTACGCGGCGATCAAATTCTTCCTCTATACCTTGCTCGGTTCGCTACTGATGCTCGCGGCGTTTATTTATCTGTACTTCCAAAGCGGTCAAAGCTTCGAGATTCTCACTTTCCACAAAACCGCGCTGGCGTGGGCGCCGCAGGTGCTGATTTTCATCGCCTTCTTTCTGTCGTTTGCGGTGAAAGTGCCGATGTGGCCCGTGCATACCTGGCTCCCCGACGCCCACGTCGAAGCGCCCACCGGCGGCTCGGTGATACTCGCGGCCATCACCCTCAAGCTCGGTGCTTATGGTTTTCTACGCTTTAGCTTACCCATCGTGCCGGATGCAAGCCACCTCGTGTCGCCCTATGTCATCGCGCTCTCGCTGATTGCCGTGGTTTATATCGGCCTGGTTGCACTGGTGCAAGCGGACATGAAGAAGCTCATTGCCTATTCGTCCATCGCCCACATGGGTTTTGTGACCTTGGGTATTTTCATTTTCAACGCGATGGGCATCGAAGGCGCGCTGGTGCAGATGATTTCCCACGGCTTTATTTCCGGCGCGATGTTCTTATGTGTCGGCGTGATGTATGACCGCATGCACTCGAGACAAATTGCCGACTACGGCGGCGTCGTCAACACCATGCCCATCTTCGCATCGTTTTTCATGCTGTTCGCCATGGCCAATTCGGGGCTGCCTGCGACTAGTGGTTTCGTCGGCGAATTCATGGTGATTTTAGCGTCGGTCAAAGTGAATTTCTGGTACGCCTTCCTCGCCGCGACCACGCTAATCTTCGGCGCCGCCTACACGTTGTGGATGTACAAGCGCGTCATTTTTGGCGCCGTGGCGAATGATCAGGTCGCCAAGTTGCAGGACATCAACAGCCGTGAGTTTCTGTTTCTCGCGCTGCTTGCCGTTGCCGTGCTGTTCATGGGCCTTTACCCCAAGCCGTTTACCGACGTGATGCACGTGTCGGTAAGCGATCTGCTGCATCACATCGCGCAGAAAAAATTCTAAGGCCGTTACGATGACCCTGAATCTTTACCCTGCGTTACCTGAGATTTTTCTAGCTGGCGCCACGTCCTTGATCCTGGTTCTGGATTTGTTCCTCAGCGACGCTCGTCGCGTATTTACTTATCTGCTTACACAACTGACGCTGCTCGGTACCATTTTGATACTGGTCGTAACAGCTAGCCCAAGCATCGTTTACACTTTCAGCGACATGTTCGTCGACGATGTCATGGCCGACACGTTGAAGATCATGACCTGCTTCTCGCTGTCGGTCATGCTGATACTCAGCCGGCAATATGTGCTTGAGCGCGGCCTGTTCCGCGGCGAATTTTTTGTGCTGATTCTGTTCGCGTTGCTGGGCATGCTGGTGATGATTTCTGCTCACCATTTCCTCACGTTGTATCTCGGCCTTGAGCTTTTGACGCTGTGTTCCTACGCACTTGTCGCACTCGAACGGGAGTCGGCGCGTTCCACCGAAGCAGCGATGAAATATTTTGTGCTCGGCGCGCTGGCTTCGGGGTTATTGCTCTACGGCATGTCGATGTTGTACGGCGCCACCGGATCGCTGGATATCGGCAAGGTTGCCCACGCGGTTCAGCAAGGCGTCCATGGCGGGGATAAAACCGTGTTGGTGTTTGGCCTGGTGTTTGTCGTGGCGGGGCTAGCTTTCAAGCTGGGCGCGGTACCGTTCCACATGTGGGTGCCCGACGTATACCATGGCGCACCCACAGCCGTAACGTTGTTCATCGCTTCCGCCCCGAAGATCGCGGCGTTCGCCTTTGTGATGCGCCTATTAGTCTCCGGGCTGGAGCCGCTGGTCGCAGATTGGCGCGGCATGTTGATTATCCTCGCGGTGTTGTCCATGGCTATCGGCAACGTCGTTGCAATCGCGCAGACCAATCTCAAGCGCATGTTGGCCTATTCCACCATTTCTCATATGGGCTTCCTGTTGTTGGGAATTTTGTCCGGCACTCACAATGGTTATAGTTCGGGAATGTTTTACATCATCACCTACGTGCTCACCACCCTCGGGTCCTTTGGCATGATTATGTTGCTGTCCCGTGCCGGATTTGAAGCGGAAAATATCGAGGACTTTAAAGGGCTCAATCAACGCAACCCTTGGTATGCGTTCCTCATGCTGCTGATCATGATGTCCCTCGCCGGGTTGCCGCCGACCGTGGGTTTCTTTGCCAAGCTTGCGGTTTTACAGGCGGCGCTTCAGGCGGGCTACGTGTGGCTGGTTGTGGTTGCCGTCCTGTTCTCGCTGATCGGCGCGTTCTACTATTTGCGCATCATCAAAGTCATGTATTTCGGTGCGCCGACGGACCTGGCAAAGATTCAATCCGAAGCGGACCTGAGCGTCATGATCAGCGCCAATGGCCTTGCGTTACTCGCGCTGGGATTATTCTCCCAGCCGCTGTTGGCGCTGTGCGCCTATGCCATTAACAAGTCGCTCTAGCATTTTATGAGCGAAGAACCCACCTTCGCCAACGATTACAACGAACAAACGGTGGATTCGTCCACGGTCTACCAAGGCGCATTGTTACGTGTCAAGGAAGATCGCATCACACTTCACAATGGCCAGACCGCAAAGCGTGAGTATGTCGAGCACCAGGGTGCGGTGATGATTATCCCGATGCTCAACGCCCACACCATCGTCCTGGAGCGCCAATATCGCTACCCCGTGCGGCAACATTGTTTTGAACTGCCGGCGGGAAAAATGGAAGCGGGTGAAGCGCCGTTGCTCACCGCCCAGCGCGAACTTAAAGAGGAAACCGGCTACGAGGCGAGGGACTGGCGATCATTGGGCGCGACGTTCCCATGCCTCGGTTATTCAAATGAGCGGATTGAGTTCTTCCTCGCGCAACGACTTTCCTTCACTGGCATTCAGCGGGACGAAGGCGAGTATCTGGATGTGTTCAGCTTGTCTTTAGATGACGCGATAGGCTGGATAGGCAACGGCAAAATCAACGACGTGAAAACTATCGCAGGGATATTCTGGGCCAAGCATCTGATCGAAAAATAGCCGGTTGCAGCTATATAACCGCTCGGAGAGGCGCATGGATATGGGCTCTCCGGGCACGATCAAATTACCGGCTAATTCTTTTTAGCATCGGCGCGATAACTTATGCGATAAATGACGCCGTTCTGATCGTCCGACAACAACATTGCGCCGTCGGGCATCACTAGAAAATCAACCGGCCTTCCCCAGTTGCGTTGTTCTTGCAGCCAACCTTCGATGAATACCTGTTGTGATTTTTCTCCCTTTTCGTTCACGCTGATGCGCACCACTTTATAACCACTTTTTTGACTACGATTCCACGAGCCGTGCTCGGCGACGAATATCGTATTGCGATACTCGGCGGGGAACATATTGCCGGTGTAAAAACGCACGCCCAGTGGCGCGACGTGAGCGCCCAGATTGACTTCCGGTGCCACGAATTCAGAACACTTGCGCGCCGCGCCAAACTCCGGGTCCGGCGTGTCGCCCTGATGACAATAGGGAAACCCAAAATGTAATCCGGCCTTGCCGGCGCGGTTCAATTCGCAGGAAGGCAAATCGTCACCGAGCATGTCCCGGCCGTTGTCACTGAACCAAAGTTCTTTTGTTTGCGGATGCCAATCGAAGCCCACGGAGTTGCGTATACCGCTGGCAAATAATTCAAATTGCGAGCCGTCGGGCTTCATGCGAAATATACCGGCAAATCGCTTTGGGTCTGGCTCGCACACGTTGCAGGGTGCGCCGACGGACACGTACAACCAACCGTCGGGACCAAAGGCAATGTACTTCCAGCCGTGATGCCCCTCGCGCGGCAACTTGTCGTACACCACGACAGGCTTGGGCGGATTCTTTAGCTGAGCTTCAATGTTGTCATAACGCAGTATGCGGCTGATCTCCGCAACATAAAGCGCGCCATCGCGAAACGCCACGCCGTTGGGAACATTCAGCCCGCTCGCAATGGTGATTACCTCATCAGCGCGTTGATCGCCGTTACTGTCGACGACGGCATACACTTCGCCGCCGCGCGTACCGACGAATACGGTGCCGTTCTTGCCGAGCGCAAGTGAACGCGCATTCGGCACGTTGTCCGCATAAACGTCGATAGAAAAACCAGGCGGCACCTTAAGTTGATTCAGCGGCAACGCTGCCTGTGAAGACGCTATGAGTGACAGCATCGAAATCACAACGATTAGTAATCTATTGCACATGATGTATCCTCTGAGAGCCTTATCTGGCGAGGGTTTCCGGGCAGTTTATTGCGCTTCTCGATACCAAGTTTGGGTCCGGCCGAACAATGAAAAGCCGATGAAGCCGCGCACGTCGAGCTTCTTACTATCGTCCGACAATTTCATGTTGCATTTATAAATTTTGCCATTGTCCGGATCGAGAATCTCGCCGCCCTTGTATTCATTGCCGTCTTTTTTCAATCCCCACATAAACGTCATGCCCTGGATGCGTTGGTTGTTGCGCGGCGGGTCGCATTTGTCGCAGACTCGATTGGAATCGTTATCGGCTTGCAAACCTTTTTCGACGATACCACTGAACACGCCGTTCTCCTCGACGATGCGTACAATGGAACGTGGCTTACCGCTTTTGTCGTCGATGGTTTTCCAAACACCGGCGGGAGAATTTTCCGCCCGCGCAAATCCCGCAATGAAACATAAGATGAGGACAGCGACGATGCGATTAAACAGGGCGACTCCTCGTTATAAAAAATATTAAGCTTGCGGTGAGGGCTGACGATCTTCCAGAATGTCTTCGACGCGCAAGCCTATCCATTTCTTGATCTTCGGGTGCGTCAAAATGTAAAACTGATTGTTCTTGATGGCGTTAAACACAATCTCGGCTACTTGCGGCGCCGTGACTTTGCCCGATTGGATCGCGTGGCGTGCCGATTCTTCCAGCTTCACATCGTCGGCACTTTTTTGCTCGACAGCGTTCTGTAACTCCCCTGGCCTATTTCGCGCCGAGTCCCAAATCCCCGTGCTCACCCACGCGGGACACAGCACCGACACATCAATCTTTGCGTCGCGGCGACGAAGGTCGTGATACAACGTTTCAGACAAGGTCACCACGCCATGTTTCGCGACGTTGTATGCCGCCATGCCCTGGGTCGACAGCATACCCGCCACCGATGCGGTATTGATGATGTGGCAGGGCGTATCTTGCTTCAGCATGATGGGCGCGAACACACGCACGCCATGTATGACACCCCACAGATCAACGCCGAGCACCCATTCCCAATCGGCGACGGTGGTTTCCCAAGTGGTTTTATTAAGCGCTACACCGGCGTTGTTGAACAGTAGATGCACCGCGCCAAAGCGCGCTAGGGTTTGCTGCGCAAGAAAATCCACATCTTTCGCCAGCGCAACGTTGCTGCGCACCGCAAGCACCTCGACACCTAGGGCGGAAAATTCCCGTTCCGCTTGCTTGAGCGTCCGTTCCTCAATATCGGACAGCACAAGCTTCATGCCTTTTTTGGCGGCGAGCCGCGCAATTTCCAAACCTAGACCGCTGGCGCCACCCGTTATTACCGCTACTTTTCCCTGAAAATCTTTCATGTGCGCTCTCTTGTTTAGCGTGTAAGAAGCTGAGTATTGATCATGTTGCCGGTCATCACATTGTTCGAACAGTTAGCTGGCTGCATTTTACGCCCGTAACGGTGGTTTCGGGCCAGGGGATAGTACAGCAAAGTGGTAGGCTGTAAGCCAATAGCAGAGCGGATCACAGGGCACGCTGGTCTGAGAGGCCCGCCTGATATGGCTCTCAAGCTTGACGTTTTTTTAATCTGGGACGAAGCTAAATTAGGGCTTCCGCAAGGGATTTTTTAGAAGCGTTGGTATTTTCCGCACTGCTGTGGCTTGCGCGGATCGTCTTCCGGAATGAGCGATTTCGCGACTTTCATATAAGTGTCGCGCCAACACTCGGCGCCGAGACGCACCGCATCTAAGCTGTGGCCCAGGCAGATCAAATAGCCATCGGCGATCAATCCGCCGTGGTTGCAAAACCGACCCTCAATTATTTCCGCTTGGCCTTTTTTTTGATAGTCGGATAGCGCCATGTTGGCGTCAAAACATTGCGCCATGAATACCGTTAGCGAATCGACGGTGCAAGCGGTCGCTGCTTGCGCGGAGGGTATGGCAAATGCAATCGTAGCGGCGACGAGCGCGCCGATTAAGGATTTACCGCGTAAGATCTTTATCATGCCATACCTCTTTAGATAAACTTAATTGCAGTTTGCCGGTTTGCGCACGTCGCTGTCGACAATCAGTTTATTAGCCACTTCCAACATCGCATCGACGCCACAACCTAAGATGGTCTTAATCGCCTCGGGATCATCGCCGCGACAGCGAAACATCCCGTCCCGTGCTAATGCACCTTTGGCGCAGAAACGGCCTTTGAATAGATCGTCCAAGCCGCCCTTTTGGTAGTCGGAAGGTTGATTAATCTTAATGCAGGCATTCATTTGAGTAGTGAGGTCATCGCGATTACATAAATCGCGCCCGGAAGCCGATGCGGCCAGCGCGATCATTGCAGCAGCGAAAGCCACGGATGTATAGCGGTACATAGGAATCATTTTTTCTCGTATGGGTGCGGTGAGCTAAATGTTGCCTCGGCAGTCGGCGGGCTTGCGGGTTTCTGTCTCAGGAATCGCGGCTTTTGCTGCCTTCAGATGACTCTCCACGTGGCACGCCAAGATCACCTTGAGTTGATCAATGTCATGGCTAAAACAAGACATGATGCCATCGGCAACAAAGGTGGGCTTCTCGCAAAAACGGCCTTTGAGAATGTTGTCGCGACCGCCTTGTTGGAGCTTGGAAAGATCTTTCTGTGCCGGATCGATACACCAGGTAATCATGCCTTGGATTTTTTCCAGATCGCAACCAAGATCGTATTCCGCGTGTGCCGTTACGGAGAACGCAAAACATGCGACGGTTGCCAGCAGTACTGCGATGCGGGTTTTCTTTGCTGCCATTTTTTCTAACCTTTGCTTAAATTCGTTCAATTATCGTCGCGGTCGCCATGCCGTGGCCGATGCACATGGTTTGCAGACCAAACTGGCCACCGTTTGCTTCCAGTCCCACCAACATTTTCGCCATCAATGCACCCCCTGTTGCGCCCAGCGGATGCCCGTGGGCGATAGCGCCACCCCAAGGATTCACTTTAGTCATGTCCGGCTTGATTTCCTTAGCCCAGCCCAACACAACGGTGGCAAACGCTTCGTTGATCTCGAACCAATCGATGTCAGCGACCGTTAGCCCCGCTTTCTTTAACGCCAACAGCGTCGCGGGGATGACACCCATCAACTGCAACGTCGGGTCCGAGCCCACCACCACGCGGGCGCGGAACCGGGCGCGGGCCTTAAAGCCATCGGCCTTGGCTGTCTCACGATCCGCCACCAACACCGCTGACGCGCCGTCGGAAATTTGGCTGGCGTTCCCAGCCGTCACGACGCCGTTGCCGTTGGGACGAAACACTGTCTTTAATTCGGCCATACGCTGCGCGTCGATTACGTCGCGCACCCCTTCGTCGCGGTTTAGGTTTGACGCTGCGCTGTGCGGGTCCACCGCAGGGGTCGCAATCAATTCCTTGTTATGCCCCGCTGCGGCTGCTGCTGCCGCTTTGCGATGGCTTTCTTTCGCAAAGCCGTCAACATCGTCACGCGTTAAACCCCATTTTTCGGCGACCCGCTCAGCGCTTTCGCCTTGGTGTATGAGGTCGTGTTTCTTGAATAGTTCCGGGTTCAGCCGCTCAAATCCGGCGATGCTATCGCCCAAGGAAATATCCAAAAACATCGGTACGCGAGTCATACTTTCCACCCCGCAGCCAATTGCATATTTCATGTCACCAGCCGCCACGGCCTGCGCGGCGAAATGCACTGCTTGCTGGGACGAGCCGCACATGCGGTTAAGCGATACGCCGGGCACCTCTACGGGGAACCCCGCTAGTAACACGCCTAGTCGGCCGGGATTCGCACCCTGTTCGCCCGCAAGTGTCACCGTGCCGTTGACCACGTCTTCAATCTTTGCGGGATCAATGCCAACGCGATCAACCAGGCCGCGCAGTGCATAGGCCAACAAGCTATCGGGTCGAGTTTCACGCAACGCACCGCCGCGACGCCCGAAAGGCGTACGAATCGCATCTATAATAACCGCTTCATTTTGCATGGGGAACCCCAGAACTAAGAAAATATTCTACGCTACAGCACCGACTTCAGCAGTTTTCCCATCTTGGCTGGATTGCGCGTCACCTTGATGCCGCAGGCTTCCATCACCTCGAGCTTTGCCTGCGCAGTGCCCTTGCCGCCGGAGATGATCGCGCCCGCATGGCCCATGCGTTTGCCGGGCGGCGCGGTCACGCCGGCGATGAACCCAACCACCGGTTTTTTCATATACACTTTCACCCACTCAGCCGCGATCTCTTCATCGTTGCCGCCGATTTCTCCGACCATGATGACGGCCTCGGTTTCTGGATCGTCGTTGAACATGCGCATCACATCAATATGCTTGAGTCCGTTGACCGGATCGCCGCCGATACCGACGCAAGTTGATTGCCCCAGCCCTTGCTCCATCAATTGGCCGACCGCCTCATAGGTCAATGTACCGGAGCGGGACACCACGCCGATCGGGCCCTTCTTGTGGATATGGCCAGGCATGATGCCGATCTTGAGTTCTTCTGGGGTAATCACGCCGGGGCAATTGGGGCCAACGAGAATCGTTTTTTTGCCCTGCATTTTGTAGCGCGTCCGGATCATGTCGCGCACCGGAATGCCCTCCGTGATGCAGATTACTAGATCAAGCCCTGCATCGACCGCTTCGTCAATCGCCGCCGCCGCGTAGGGTGGCGGGACATAAATCACGCTAGCTATCGCGCCGGTATTTTCTTTGGCCTCGGCAACAGTGTTGAATATCGGAATGCCTTCAAAACTTTGCCCCCCCTTGCCGGGCGTCACGCCAGCGACATAACAATTTGCGCCGTTGGCGTAGGCCCTCCCCATTTGGGTGTGGAACTGGCCGGTTTTGCCGGTGATGCCTTGGGTGATGACGCGGGTGTTTTTGTTGATTAGGATGCTCATGTAATTTAAGACTCGCTGTCTATATGCCGTCATTCCCGCGCAGGCGGGAATCCAAGTTAACTGAGCAAGCTAGGATACAAATCATCCCAGTATGGATTGTTCATCTGAATCAAATTAATCTTCTCATCACGATTCCATTTCTTAATCTGTTTTCACGCTGTATCGCCGCTGTTATGGAGTCGTGTTTCTCAAACCAAACTAAGCGTGCAATGCTGGATCGCTGGGTAAATCCTGCAACATTCTTTTCTCGATGCTGCCAAATCCGTTTAACTAAACCAGCGGTCACACCCACGTACAATGTGCCATACGCACGGCTTGCCAAAATGTAGACGTAGCCACCGCATTCCATGGCCTTGGCTTCGCGCCGTCGCGGGAATGACGTGGATTAAGTGGCGGCCTTTACAACCTTCTGCGCCCCATCCGCCATGTTGCTGCCCGAAATAATCGGTAGGCCGGACTCAGCGAGTATCTTCTTACCGAGATCGAAATTGGTGCCTTCCAAGCGCACAACCAGCGGCACTTTCAACTGGACTTCCCGCGCGGCTGCGACAACACCATTCGCGATCACGTCGCACTTCATAATGCCACCAAAAATATTCACGAATATAGCTTTCAGTCTAGGATTCTTCAGCATGATCTTGAACGCCTCGGTGACTTTCTCTTGGCTAGCGCCGCCGCCCACATCAAGAAAATTCGCGGGCGCGCCGCCGAAGTACTTAATGATGTCCATCGTCGCCATGGCGAGCCCGGCGCCGTTCACCAAACAGCCGATGTTGCCATCGAGGGAAATGTAAGTAAGATCGAACTTGGACGCCTCGACTTCTGCAGGGTCTTCTTCGTCGAAATCCCGCAGGGCGACGATGTCCGGATGACGAAACAATGCATTGTCGTCGAAGTTGAACTTGGCATCCAGCGCGACGACATCGCCCGAACCCGTAAGTACCATCGGATTAATTTCCGCGAGCGACGCATCGGTTTCGTCAAACGCGCGATACAAACCCTGCAGCACGCCACGAGCCGCACGAATACTAGCTTCCGGCACACCTATCTTGCGCGCGACTGCATCGGCCTCGGCATCTTTTAGTCCCGTGGCGGGATCGATAAACACCTTGTGGATATTCTCCGGCGTTTTTTCGGCGACTTCTTCAATGTCCATGCCGCCTTGGGAACTGGCCATCAGCACGACACGCTGCGAACCACGATCCACCACCATGCCGACGTAGAATTCGTTTTTAATGTCGGCGCCTTCTTCGATCAACACCCGGCGAACTTTTTGTCCTTCGGGTCCGGTCTGGTGGGTCTTGAGCTGCATGCCGAGAATTTGGCTGGCGTATTGGCGGACTTCGTCACTAGACTGGGAGACTTTTACGCCGCCGCCTTTACCGCGGCCACCGGCGTGGATCTGCGCTTTGACCACCCACACTTTGCCGCCTAAATTTTGTGTGGCGCTTATTGCTTCGTCAACGCTAAAACAAGCAATGCCACGGGGCGTGGGCACGTCAAATTTTCGTAAAATTTCTTTTGCTTGGTATTCGTGGATTTTCATAGAATGGGGATTAGGCCCAGCGCAGTCGATACAAGCCCTATTGTATCAGTTCAAACCGTGCAACCGCCTCGGCTATGGCTTGGTTTTCTGTACGACATCGCTCGCCGCCACCGGCGACTGAAACCAGCGCGGATAGAATTGCGCAACGACCTTGCCGCGAGTATCCAGCGCATGGCAGCCATCGAGTTGAAACGGCTTTTTGTCGGGATCAACCACGTGATTGCGGCCTTGGCCATACATCGCTTGAATCGCCGTGGGCGCCATAGAGCCTAACAACTCGGTCATGTGGGCGCAGCCCTTGAGCTTGCCGAATAGGCCCGCGAGGAATACGCGAAAGCCGGCGACGATGCGCTGACCTTTCAATTTTTCTCGATAATCGGGTGTGATCTTGTTGCATTCGTCTTGGTAGGGCATGGCGTCGGTCACGGCAAACGCGTCGATGATGTTCATATCGATGTCGAGCGTCAGGCGTATTTTCATGTCGTGCACCGGCTCGCCCGCCTTGCGCGAGAAATGCGATTGGTTGATGTCAAAATGCTTCACGTCGGTCAACCGCCCTTCGATCTCAAATAGACCGTCTTCCCGCTCGTAGCCGTCGACTTGGATGGTGCGCGTGTGCAGGTGACGGCGAGTTCCGGAGGAAATTGGTAGTGGCATAGTTTATTTAATGAGAGTTACGGGTAAGTTGGAAAGGTGTATGACTTTAGTCGCGACGGATCCCATGACGAGATCGGCAATCGCGCCCATGCCGCGTGTTCCCATGATGATCTGATCGCAGTGATTTTCCTTGGCGTATTGAGCTATCGTCTCGGCCGCGTGGCCCACGCCGATGTGGTGGTGGTATGCAACGCCCGCTTGGTCGAGTTTTTCGCGGGCAGACTTCAGCGTGGCGTAACCTTCGTCGCGATAATAGGCATTGAGTTGGTCTTCACTGATGAACATTTTCACGTGACCCGACAGGACCGGCGCCTGGACGGTGATGAGACGAATCTCAGTTCCGACTCGAGACTTCGCCAATTGAATGGCGTGATCAACGGCGCGTAGCGCACTTGCGGAACCATCAACGGGAATCAGGATTTTCATTTTGATAACCTTTCGTTGTTAGTGCCGTTCGCTTGGCACTTCCGCCATATTCACCAAAGGCTGGTCACCCGATTCATGGCGCTTGGCCAGCCATTTGCCCACGGCGACGACAAAGATTGCGCCCAGTATGGGCAGCAGCATATGCAAATAGGGCACATTATGCTCGATCCACCCGACGATCCCTTTATCCGTCACGGCCATTTCTCCCGCGACATAACCCAGCAGCGCACCGCCAATCGTAATGATGCTCGGAAACCGATCCATGATCTTCATAATCAAGGTACTGCCAAAGATAATAATTGGGATACTGATGCCCAAACCGATTATGATCAAAGGAATGCTGCCTTTTGCGGCCGCTGCGACGCCCATCACGTTGTCTAGGCTCATGACCAAATCGGCAATGATAATGGTGCGTATCGCCGCCATCAGATTGTCGTTAGCGGAAATACCATGACCATAACCGTCCTCCGGCACCAGAAGTTTTATCCCGATCCACAGCAACAATAACGCGCCGACGATCTTGAGGTACGGGTAATGCAGTAATGAAACCGCGAAGAAGGTGAGTATGATGCGCAATACAATCGCGCCAGCGCTGCCGAACAACACGCCCAGGCGACGCTCTTTTTCCGGCAACGAGCGGCAGGCGAGGGCGATCACCACGGCGTTATCGCCCGAGAGGACGATGTTGACGCCGATAATTTGTAACAATGCAACCCACGAACTGGCGTCGAATAACGTGTCTAACATGGCTAGTAATGGACTTCTCGGCGCGAGCCCTTAGAATAGGAAGATGGTAAAGAATACAGACAAAGGCTTGTTAGCGGCTCGATTTTGTATGATTTCGCGGTTCTGGGCAAGCCGCCTGGGTGGGTTGTTAGTGGTTTTGGCTATGATTTATGCCTTTGGCGATAGTTATGCCGCCAATCTCGACGAGCAGTTTCTCGCGGCTGAAGAAGCTTTCCGCACGCGCGACATCAAGGCTTTGGAGTTATACGTTCAAGCGCTGAAAGATCATCCGCTGGCGGATTACCCGCAGTATTGGCTACTGTCGCTTAAATTGAAGGATGCCGATCCCGCGCAGATCAAGAATTTCCTCAAGCGCTACCCTGAAGGTACGCTCCCAGAGCGGCTGCGCACGGATTGGTTGCGTTCGCTGGGGCGCAATCAGCAGTGGGACGATTTCGCCACTGAGTATCCCAAGGCGAACGCGGACAATACGGAGCTGTTCTGTTATTCACTGCAGCGGCGTATTGCCAACCAAAACAAGGAAGCCATCAAAGAAGCGCGCCCGCTATGGTTCGTCGGGCACAGCCAACCGGAAAGCTGCGAGCCATTATTTGCCCAATTGCTCGGCGAAAAACTCATTTCCAGCGATGACGTGTGGGAACGCGTGCGACTCGCGTCCATGGCCGGGAACGCGGGTGTGTTTCGCGCGGCGAATAGTTTCTTGAACAGCAACGAAGCCGTCGACGAAAAGCTGTTTGATAAAGCACGGCGGGCGCCGGGGGCCTATCTTGACAAGAAATCCCTGTCCCTCAAAACCCGTGCCGCCCGCGAAGTTGCGGTCTTTGCGCTGCTGCAAATCGCTCGCAAGGATCATGGGCTAGCGGCGGTCTATTGGAATAGTTTGGCATCGCAATTCCCCGCCAAGGAACAAGCGCAGATTTGGGGACAAATCGGCTATCACGCCGCATGGGCGCAGGACTCGGCTGCACTCACGTGGTATAGGAAGGCCGGCGATACGCCCCTGACGGACTTGCAACTGGGCTGGAAAGCGCGCGCTGCCTTGCGCGCGGCAAACTGGGTTGAAGTCGCCGACGCCATTGGACAAATGTCCGAGGCTGAACAATCCCTTGCAACCTGGCGTTATTGGAAAGCGCGCGCCTTGAAAGCGCAAGGCAAGAGCGTCGAGGCTCGCGAATTGTTTTTGCCGCTTTCTCAAGAATTTGGCTATTACGGGCAGCTCGCGTCGGAGGAAATCGGCGAAGTCATCAACGCCGCGAAAGACCCCTGGAAAGCCAGCGCTGAGGAGACCAAGCTGATGGAAGAAGTGCCGGGCATTAAGCGCGCTTTGTATCTCAACCGCCTGGGTTTGTGGCAGGAAGGCGTGAAGGAGTGGAATTACGCAGTAAAGAATTTTGACGACCCGCAACTCCTGACTGCGGCGACAATCGCAAATCACGCCGGGTGGTATGACCGGGCCATACACGCCGCCGAACGGACTAAATCGCTGCATGATTTGGGTTTACGTTTCCCGACGCCGTTTCGCACCGAGTTGGCGAGCGCCGCAAAACAGAATCGGCTCGATGAAGCGTGGGTGTACGGCATCGTGCGCCAGGAAAGCCGCTTTTATGCCGACGCGAAATCCCGGGTTGGTGCAATGGGCCTCATGCAACTCATGCCGGCGACGGCACGCTGGATCGCACAACGGCTCGGCATCACAAAGTTCCACGCCGCCGACGCGAACGCGGTGGACACCAATACGGCGTTTGGCACCTACTATATGCGCCACGTGCTCGATGAGTTGGGACATCCCGTGTTGGCCACAGCCGGCTATAACGGCGGGCCGGGGCGCGCTGCTCGCTGGCGCGACACCAAGCCGCTGGAAGGCGCGATCTACATAGAGTCCATCCCGCTGAGCGAAACTCGCGACTACGTGAAAAAAGTCATGGCGAACGCGACCACCTATGCAGGGATACTCGGCCTTAAGTGGCAATCCCTAAAAGACCGGCTAGGCAAAATCCCGGCGCGGTCTAGCAACGGCGATGATGAAGTGATTGCAGAGCCAGAAACTCCCTAGCGGGTTGCCGAAAGCCAGGCTCCAGCAAAATTGCTTGTCATTCTCAGCGAAGCGAAAAATCTACTTTGTCGGCGAATCAACCCACTTCAAAAGCAGATTCTTCCTTGCTTCACGCCTCAGAATGACAAAGTATATTTTTTAACAAACTGCTAACAGAATATTGCCATGTCAAAATGTATTTGCCTCATCGGCGGCACCGGCTTTGTCGGCAGCCATATCGCTCACCAGCTTGTAGAACAAGGCTACGATGTGCGCGTGCTCACCCGTGACCGCGAGCGCGCCAAGCATTTACTGGTGCTGCCGTCGCTGGAAGTGGTGACCGCCAATGTCCACGATCCCGCCGTGCTCGCACAGCAATTTGCCGGCATTGACGCGGTGATACATCTGGTCGGAATTTTGCATGAGAGCCGCAACAATTCATTTGCGAACGCCCATGCCGAGCTCACCCAGAAAGTGCTGGATGCTTGCGTCGCGACGGGCGTTAAGCGCGTGTTACACATGAGTGCGCTCGCGGCAACGAACGATGCGCCTAGCCAATATCTGCGCAGCAAAGCGGCCGCGGAGCTGCGGGTGCTCGCTTTTCAATCGCAAGGACATGGGCAGGTCACGATATTCCGTCCATCGGTGATTTTTGGTCCCGGCGACAGCTTCGTTAATTTGTTTGCCAAGCTGATCAAGGCACTGCCAGTCGTGGTGCTTGCTTGCCCGAAGGCGCGCTTCCAACCGATTTTTGTCGATGACGTCGCGCGCGCTTTCGTGAGTAGCCTAGAGCTAGCTGACACCTTTGGTCAAGCCTACAATCTCTGTGGTCCGAAGCAGTATGCGCTACGCGAATTGATCGCGTTAATCGCCGCGCTGCTCGGCAAGCGCCGCCCGATCATTGGGCTGGGTCCGCGCTTGTCTTACCTGCAAGCGTGGCTGATGGAATGGTTGCCGGTGAAACTGATGACCCGCGACAATGTGGCCTCCATGAAAGTGGACAGCGTGTGCAATTGCGACTTCCCCGCCGTGTTTGGTTTCAAGCCCACCGGCTTGGAAAGCGTGGTGCCGCAATATTTACGCGGCGCCACGCCTCGCGGCAAATACGCCTTGTTTCGCTATCGCGCTGGGCGATAGGCCTGGCAGCCGCCTAGATATTGGCTCGCAGCAATTAGTTTCGTAGGGTGGATCAAGCGGAGCGGATCCAGCGTTTATTCTAGGTCGGAATGGCAGATCTGGCACTGCGCGCCTTGATTAGCCCTTCATTTCTACCTCCTTGACCAGGCTGAAGCAGAGTGCAACATCACCGCTTAAACCGCCGCTCTGGAAAATCATAAGCAGGATTTTTCGGATCGAAATCCAAGTCGCTTAGTCCGGGATTGATTTGGATATCGCTGTAGCGATAATGCTCTACCAGCCGATCATCCCAATCGTAAACCTTTACCGCGACGGGTAACTTCCAACCCTCATCAATGGTTACAATCGCGCGGTAGCAATAATATTTTTTCGCCGGGCTGCGCGGTAAGATGCCTTCCACCAGGCGCAGTGATCGCCCGGCTTCTTGAACGGTGCCGCGATCAAGCAACCGCAATTCACCTGCGGCGTTGGCTTTCTCAAATGTCGAGATCAGCAAATCGATCATGCGGCCGATGCCGATTTCGTCAAACGGGTGGCGGCTGCGGTCCATAATGTCGCTCCCATCGGTCGGAACCGCTGCGGTAAAGTGACCCAGGAGCCAGCCGGGCTCGTGGACGAGGACTCGGTCATTGTCGCGCCCTTTGACAAAAATCGCTTCGCGGTCCTTGCCTGACTCTGACAGCCAGCGCATGTAGACCTCCATGGGTTTACGAAACTTCAGCGCGATCACTTCTTGTGGGCGCTGTTTACCGCGCAGAACCTCAAGGCGCATGAATGTCGCGGTGTAATCCTGCACCCCCGCGTAAGCTGGCGACATGGCGTTGATCCAAGCCAGCAGATCCTCTGCGTGAGCGCTGAGGTAAGAAGCAGACATGAGCAAAGCGATGAACGCTGTGCGCATCACCATGGGCAGACGAACGCGGAAATATTCGATGCTATTTTCTCGGCGGGCAATCGGGCCTGACCGGATAGGGCTGAATTTTTGGTTTTTGACACTGAAAACCAAGCTCTGTTCGACCAAAATAGCCCCTGATACTACGGCAGATGTCCTTATTCATGGGATAAATATAACCGTACCAGCAGCACCAACCCTCGGCTGTGCCGGTGCCGCTTGCGGCCACGAATTGCGGCTGAGGATCACCGCTGTTGAGGACCGTCAACAAGGTTTGAAAATTGCCGTTACCCTTAGGCATGAAGTTTACCGTTAAAGCACAGCTTTCGCCCGGCGCTATGGGCAGATCCAAACAACCTTGCGCGGAAAAAGCGCGTTGATCGTCTAACGTCAAGCGGGTAATGCGCAACGGGGCGGAGGAGCGGTTGGTGAACTGAATTTGCTTCTCTTGTTTGACGCATAATTCCTGCTCGCCAAACTCCAACCGGTTGGCGCTCATGCTCAGACTCCCGTTGGTACTGCTGGATCCGGACGCTGTGCCGGGTGACTCGGGACGCGGCGCTTCCGCAATAGGGTCCAAAGTAACACCCCAATTGGTCAACACTGTTTGCACGATGGAAACCGGCACCGCAATCCCGAACCCTTGATTCAAACCCATGACAAGGCCCACTACTTTGTTATCTTTGAGTATCGGCCCGCCGGAATTGCCTTCTTCCAAATCCTTGGACAGAACGATGTTCCGCCCTTCCAGCGACACGACATTGATGCGTGACACGCCCCAAGACGCTACGCCACTCGGGAAGCCGATCGCCGAAACTTGATCGCCTCCTTTTAAACCGACGGCCGTGCCGAGCGCGAGTGCAGCGAGGCCGGACGGGAGATCTTGCTTGCCCCGCACGACCATCAGCGCCAGGCCTCTGGGATCGTTGCCTTCGATCTTGCGCACCTCGGCTTTGACCGTCACATTTTGCCGCGTAAAAAATTCCACTTGCGGCGCCGGATCGCCTTCCACCACATGGGCTGCGGTAACGATGTAGGCGATATCTGGTTCCAATTTCACAATAAAGCCCGTGCCGGTTTTGCGTTTACCGTCTACCTGGGAGGTAATTTTGACCACAGCTTTCTCCGGCGTAGCGTCCTGGCCGAGGGCTAACATGCTACAGAGTGATAACCAGATAGCCAGCAATAGAACTCGGATTTCATTCATGCGTCATTTATCCAGCCAAATCTTTATAGAGCTTATATGCGCCCACGGTAACGGAAAATACCCACACTAGAACGCTAAACAACACCGCCTGTCTGGAACCATGCCAGAGTGTATCGAAGCGCGTCAAGCGCCTATCTTCTCGTATCGCGCCCGACAAAGTTTGGATTTGCCCAGCGACCCCCACCAAACGCAGTTCGATTTGTTTTTTCTCCTGATCAAAGGCTAGCCGAACCATAAAAAATTTTTCCAATTGGCCAAGACCGATGAAGTCATGTTGATCGACCCTCACTTTATTCTGAGCGGGATAATCGGGATAGGTTATTTCGCCCGCCGCGGCAAGACTCGCTTCACGGCCGCCGCTTGGGTTTTGGCGGGTGAAATCGATTTGTTGAATCGGCGCACCATTCTTGGCCAATAAATCAATCGCGTCATTTTTCATCGGCGTTAACGTCAACACCAACGCCTGCGGTTGGCTTTCGACTTCGATCAGCGGGTTGTTTTCTGATAATTCCGCCTTTAAGACTATCGTACTGGCCTGGTCCGGAACGTCTTGGGCGAATAGACCGTCCGCGGCCGTATGGGCGGCGCTCAATCGGAATGCCGAAAGTGGAAGTATGGCAGGCGCAAGACGTTGGCCATCTACGCGCAGAATCAGGTTCGCGTTCTGGTTGCTATTGGTTTCTAGAATAACCTGTGTACCGGGATTGACCGTGATGGCTTCGAGCTTGCCGGTTGGGCGTGTTGTTGCTTCCACGCTGTCTATGATCACTGAAGGGAAATCGTTTTTCTTCCCGCGCAAGACAATCTCCTGATTGGCGCGCATGTCGTTCCACACGTTGTCTTGGGTCGCATCGGCTATCTGTACCTTAGCCGGCTTGAATGCGATTTTTTCGAAAGACTCAATGCTGAGTGACTGAAAATTTATCGGCTTATCCAAAATGGGAACGGGCTCAGCCCCCGCGACGGTGAAAGCGACGCGATCGACATGCAGATCAAGCTGTACCCTCGTCGGAATACGCCAGTTCATCAAGCTTAGC
>JBDSJK010000013.1:0-4272 GCA_039917535.1 Burkholderiales bacterium | reverse complement strand
AGCGATAACGTTTGCGCTGTCCCCGGGTCAGGCCCACGATGCGCCACAGGGACGCAAGCTGTTGCAAAGCTTGGGCGCCATGCCGCGTCCCATCCACCTGTTGATGGAGCGGGCGTACGAAGGCGATCAAACTCGGCAACGGGCCCTCGATTGGGGCTTTCTCCCGGTGCTGCCCGCCCAAGCAAAATCGGCTCACGCCGTGGGAGTACGACCGCGCCATGTACAAGCGTCGTAACGAGATAGAGCGGCTATTCCGTCGGCTCAAGGGATTTCGGCGCATCTTCTCACGGTTTGAAAAACTCGATGTCATGTTCGTGGCTTTCATCAATGTCGCGTTGATCGTTGATGGCTTACGATAGTGTTAACAGGCCCTAATACCAATCGTAATATTCTATCGATAGCAAGATGCCGGTCATAAGGAGTTGCCATATTCAAGTCGCAGGCAGTGGCCGCGACGCTTGAGGCAGCTGCCGACGCCGCGGTCTCTAAGCCTCTTCGAGAACTAGAGCGATCCGCGCCAACGATTGACACCTGAGGCCAGCGTGCGGCAGCAGGCTGCCTGACCTTGCGCACGAAGTCGACCCGCGAGGGGCCGTTTTCGCTTAACCGCTCTCTTCATGGCATCTAGTCGGCACGACGCAAGCGCTTGGTGTATGCTGACACGAACCCTCTCAACCTTTGAACGGAGTACTACATGGCCACGATCAGCAATCTGCAAGAGCTTTACGTCGACGAGCTCAAGGACCTTTGGTCCGCCAACGATCAAATGACGAGAGCTCTAAAGAAGATATCGCCCCAAGCTACCCATCCGAAGCTCAAGTCGCTGCTCGAGGCGTCACCGGCAGGCATCAACAAACACACCGAGCTTCTCAAGACCCTGATCGAGGCTCAGAAGCAGACCGTCTCCAAGGAGCACTGCAAAGGTATGGAAGGCCTAGTGGCCGAAGCGATCAAGCACACCATCGACGAAGCTCCCGCAAAAGGAGCCGTTCTCGACGCTGCTATCATTGCGCAGTACCAGCGCATGACCCACTACGGCATCACCGGGTTCGGCACGATAGCAGCATTCGCGCGAGCCTTGAAGTTCAAAGGCGACAGCGACAAGCTTGAGGTCGCCGTGAAGGACATGCACGGCGCCGACGATCTTATGACCGAAATTGCGGAGGCGGCGGTTAATTTAAAGGCAGTGGGCGGCTAAGTCGGCCAGGTCTTGGCGAGAGTGGATCAAACCGTGGGCTAGCTATGCCGCCTTCAGTTCAACCTGCTTGTCCGTTTTCATTCCCGGAAACCATCGGCAGAAAGTGTTCCGTAAATCGTTGTTCAGAACCTGTACTCGGGTTTGTAGCAACAAATGAGCGGCGTCGCGATTTGGACATTTCTGCACTGGCGCGCAAAGCCTTAGCCGACTCGACGAACCAAAGCGAATAGGAATTTCAAGTGCGACATCCGCGGACAGCTTGCATCGACGCTGCATCTGCGCGTCTGCGGGCAGGATCCCCGAAAGGAAAGTGCCAAGGTCAGCCGTACCTTTCGCAGGCGCCGCGCCCATGGCTTGATCGCCAAAATTTCCCACACCACCACTGGCGCGTCACCATCTATGGCCGTCATGTGATGGGAACCGCGCTAAAATCTCCGCAACCAGCACTTCCCAAACGCGTATTCCAAAATCCCGCATAATGTTCTTCGTCAAACGCAATGAGTCACGGCAAAAGATTCTATTCGTCCCCTCAGTACGCGACCGCGCTCGCCCGCCAGCGCGCCCCCCAACGCGGTAACGTTGGCCGACGCCCTCGGATATTCTTGGAGAACCTATCATGGCAGACTACGAATTCACCACCGAATGGGATCTTCCCGCCCCGCGCGATGCGGTCTGGAAAATCATCCGTAATCCGCAGAACTGGCCTATATGGTGGCGGGGCTTGGAAAGCGTCGGGGAGGGGCGTCCGGGCCAGGCCGATGCCGTGGGTGGGATCTGGCGTCTCGTCTGGCATGGGGCTCTGCCCTATCGATTGACCGTCGATATTGAGATCACCCGTGTCGAGCCGCCGGCACTCATGGAAGGAAGGATAAGCGGCGGTTTGCAAGGGACGGGCTGCTGGACACTTCAGGAACAAGGGAATACGACCCGGGTGCGTTTCGGCTGGTACGTCAATGGCCCGCGGCCATGGATGAGCCTCGTGGCTCCGATTACGCGGCCGCTGTTCCGCTGGAATCACAATGTGCTGATGGAAGCAGGTCGCCATGGCTTGAACAAGCATCTCGGCGGTAATTGACCCAATGCGCGTACTGCTGATTCTTGGCCATCCGCGCAAACAAAGCCTCTGCGGCGCACTCTACGATGCATTTCGCGCGGGAATGAGAGAAGCCGGTGTGGATTATCGGGAGATTATCGTCGCGGATCTCCGCTTCGATCCGGACGTCCACCAGCCCTCACCCAACGATCAGCCGCAGGAGCCCGACATTGCGCGGGCGCAGGACTTGGTCGCTTGGGCCGATCATCTTGTCTTCATATACCCAACCTGGTGGGGCACACTACCGGCGCGCATGAAGGGCTTTCTGGACCGTGTGCTGACGCCGGGGTTCGCCTTCCGCCATCGGCCGGATGGCGATTGGACGCGGTTGCTGACGGGCAAAACCGCACAGTTGCTGACCACGATGGACACGCCGCCCTGGGTCTACCGCTGGATTTATGGCAGTCCTGGTCACCGTGCGCTGGCCAGCGCCACCCTCGGATTTTGCGGCGTACGCACTGTGCGCAAGACCGTGTTCGGCCCAGTGAGCACTGGCAATGTTGCGCAGCGCAAGGTCTGGCTGGAGCAGGCGCGCAACGAGGGCCGGCGGCTGCACGCAGGACCCCTGGTCGCCTGGCAGCGCGGGCGCGACCGGGCGCTGGCCTGGTTGAAGGCGCTGCGCCTGCAATTCTATCCGATGACCTGGATAGCCTATACGATGGGCGCTCTGGCGGCAGCGAGACCGGGGGACCTCGATCTGCTCGCCTTTTGGCTGGGGTACTTGGCGCTGTTCCTGCTGGAAGCGGCAACCGTATTCTGCAACGACTATTTCGACTTCGACAGCGATCGACAAAACGTCAATGCCGGCCCGTTCAACGGCGGATCGCGCGTACTCGTTGAAGGGCTCCTGACATTCGGTGATGTGCGCAAGGGGATATTCGCTGCTCTGGGCGGGTATATGCTGGTTCTCATATTGCTTATTCGTATCCCCGACCTGGCCGGCGTTGCGCTCATAGGCGCTTATTCGGTCCTAGCTATCCTGGCACTCGGCTACACCGTGCCGCCGTTGAAGCTTTCGTACCGCGGTTTGGGCGAACTGGATGTCGCGCTTACCCACAGCGTAGGCGTCATCGTGCCCGGCTATCTGATCCAGGGCGGCGCCTTGAGCGATCCCGTGCCGTGGCTACTCAGCCTGACGCTTCTGCTCTCCGTCCTCCCCTCCATCATCCTCTCTGGCGTCCCCGACTTCGAGGCCGACCAGGCCGCAGGCAAGCGCACTCTCGTGGTCAAGCTGGGCAAGCGCGGCGCCGCTGTTGCGGCGATGCTCGCGGCCGCAGCGGCGGCGGGACTGGTAAGTGCCTGGCAGGCGCTGGGTCTGGTCGGGGACATTTACGGAGCGCTAATTTTCGCGGTCCTGCCACACGCCGCATGGCTGCTTTGGCGTCTGAATCGCTTTCTGCACCAGCCCCCACCACCCGGCCGTATTGACGGCCTGATGGTGTTGTCGATCACCTTTATCCTCTGGTTCGGCGTCGTGCCGCTGCTGCGGTTGTGGTGAGGGCGTCATTGCTGCCCCTTCCCGAATGCAAGTCGTCGGGCCTCTTCGAAAGCCCCACAATGGCTTTCGGGCGCTCAGTGCAGATACCCCTTCGAAAACACGATCTGTCCGCGCTGGGCGTCGACGCGTATCGTTTCCTTCGGCGCGAACCGGCCTTCGAGAATCTGCTTCGCCAGCGGGTTCTCGATGCGCTCTTGGATGGCGCGCTTCACGCTAAGGTGATCCACGCCTAGGTAGGGCAGGCGGCTCTGTCGCATTAAGCAGTTTTTGGATTTAAAGAGGGTTGATTTCATTGAAGTTAATTTGCCGAAATTTGCTTAATGCGACAGAGCCCCACTTTTTCCGGGACGTCGTTACTAGCCATGGCCTTGTTAAAGAATCGAGTTGCCGCTTCCTGGTCTCGCGTTGCGGTCAACAAGAAGTCGACCGTGTGGCCGGCCTTATCAACGGCCCGATACAGATATTTCCAGGCGCCTTGAATTA
>JBDSJK010000012.1:0-4329 GCA_039917535.1 Burkholderiales bacterium | reverse complement strand
AATCCGGCGCATCGACCCGCTGTTCGAGCAATTTTTCCCCGATTCCCTTGTCACGCCAGCGAATAAATCGACGCTGCGTATTGCTCCATCCACCGTAATCCGGCGGCAAATCGCGCCACGGCGCGCCAGTGCGTAGTATCCAGAACAACGCGTTGATAAATTTTCGATTGTCCTGAGCGATTCCACCCTAAACACCCTCGCGGCCACGTAAATGCGGCTCTAAAACTGCCCAGACTTTATCCGCTATATCGTGACGTCGATGCGCTGAAACCCTAGCAAATCCTCTCATAAAGCTGAATGGACTTGCCACTTATACCTAAAATATTATCTCGTGACTACACTATCTAGCACCCGGACGCCACAGTAAAATCAATGCCCTGACCAACCTGCAATTCGCAACTGTGCATAGTTTCAAACTATACATAGGGGTCGCTAAGGTCGATTCACAGCATTAACCCTATCAAACGAGCAGTGGCGAAAGTCAATCCTGATTTCCCCACGCGGTGCATTTTTTCTTTGATTACCGCGCGTACACACTCCCACACCGTAACAAATGAAACCTGCGACAAAAGTCAGGGTGATGGGGAACATGCGGGTACAGATGGAATGCGACATAACCATCACTCAGTTTCTTGCCCTCTGTCGCTTGACTTACGAATCCCCCCGACCAGTCCACTCTTCGTCGCATGCGACAAGTCCGGAATAATCAACTGCGCCCTATGGCTTTAGGTTTGAGCGTCGAACCGATTCGTTTACCTTTACGCGCCCTTTTGCCAACATGTTCCTGTAGCTGATTTTGTGTCAGTCGGGTCTCGCTCCATTTACCGCCCCGGCCTATGCCGCCGACCAGCAGCGCGTGATTGGCCAATGTCACGGCGCCAGCGAGTGTATCGCCCGTGTCGAGCGCCATCAGGATAACGCCCTTGCCGCCGTTGGCTAGGCGCTTGGCTTCATCGATGGCGAACACTAGCAGCTTGCCTTGTTCCGATATGGTCGCGACTAAGCGCGCTTGGGCAGGATCGTAAGTATCTGCCGTGATGAGGGTGTCTTCGGTGTCCAGATTGACAAACTGCTTGCCGGCGCGGGTGCGCGATACTAGGTCTTCGAGGCCGCATACCATGCCCATGCCGTTGCGCGTTGCAAGCAGTACGGCCAGGGCCGGTTGCACATGGATAATGGCGATGATGCGGGCACCCTGGGGGAGTTCCACCAAGCTCGAAACCGGCACGCCATCACCACGACCGCCGGGCAAGCCGTCGGCCTGCAGCGTGTACATGCGCCCGTTACTGCCGACCAGCACGAATGAATCAACGGTGCGGCATTGACGTGACGCCAACAGCGCATCGCCTTCTTTAAACGTGATCGTCGCAGGATCGAGATCGTGGCCCTGGCGGGCGCGTATCCAGCCGAGTTGCGACAAGATCACCGTCAGCGGCTCGTCTATGACCGGCACCGTGACGGTTGCTTTCTCCGAGGCTTCGATCAAAGTGCGGCGCGCATCGCCAAACTGCGCTGCGTCAGCCTTGATTTCTTTAACCAGTTGTGTACGCAGCGCCGCAGGCTTGACGAGTAGCTTGTCGAGTTGCGCTTGCTTCTCGTTGAGTTCCTTCATTTCTTGCTCGATCTTGATTGTTTCGAGCCGCGCCAACTGACGCAGACGAATCTCTAAAATATCTTCCACTTGCCGTTCGCTGAGCTTGAAAGCTAGTATCAAATCGGCCTTAGGGTCGTCAGCCTGACGAATAATGCGGATCACCTTGTCGATGTTGAGCAGCACGATGCTGCGGCCTGCGAGTATGTGCAGCCGATCGCGCACTTGACTCAGGCGGAACTCGGTGCGACGGCGTAGGGTATCGAAACGAAACTCGATCCACTCCTGCAGAATCGCGAGCAGCGGCTTTTGCGCCGGACGGCCATCGCGGCCAATCGCCACAAAATTGGACGACACGTTGCCTTCCAAGCTCGTGTGTGCCAATAGCAACTGCGCAAACGCTTGCGGGTCCTGATTCTTGGACTTGGGCTCGAACACCAGGCGCATCGGATCATTGCGACCCGATTCATCGCGTACTCGATCGAGGGAGGCAAGAATCAATTGCTTGAGCCGCGTCTGCTCGGGCGTGAGAGATTTCTTGCCAAGCCGAACTTTTGGATTGGTGAGTTCCTCAATTTCTTCCAACACTTTTCGCGCGCTGGTTTGCGGCGGCAACGCGTTGAACACCAACTGCCATTGGCCCCGCGCCAGATCTTCGATGCTCCAGCGTGCGCGCACCTTAATGGTGCCCCGCCCCGTGGCGTAGACCTCGCGCAGCTCCGTTGGCGAGGAAATGATGTGCCCGCCGCCGGGGAAATCCGGGCCGGGCAACACCGCCATGATTTCGTCCAAGCTCGCTTTAGGATTGTCCGTTAACAGCACGCACGCCGTCGCAACTTCCTTAAGATTGTGCGACGGCATTTCAGTCGACAGGCCAACCGCAATGCCGCTCGCCCCGTTAAGCAACGAAAAAGGCAGGCGCGCCGGCAGCAGGCTGGGCTCTTGAAACGCGCCGTCATAGTTGGGGACAAAATCTATTGTGCCCTCGTCCAATTCCGACAACAGCAAACTCGCGATGGCCGTCAGTCGACATTCCGTGTAGCGCATGGCCGCGGGCGGGTCGCCGTCGGCGGAGCCAAAATTGCCTTGACCGTCGATCAACGGATAGCGCAGGCTAAATTCCTGTGCGACCCGCACCAGAGCATCGTAAGCAGCCGTGTCGCCGTGGGGATGATATTTGCCGAGCACGTCTCCCACTACGCGCGCGGACTTCACCGGCTTGGCGGTCGGCCCCAGGGACATCTCCGACATCGCGTAGAGAATGCGCCGCTGTACCGGCTTTTGCCCGTCGCACACATCGGGCAACGCGCGGCCTTTGACGACGGAAACCGCGTATTGCAGGTAAGCAATCTCGGCGTACCGCGCCAGCGGCGCGTTGCTACCACCGTTGGTCGGTGGAGCAGGTGGCGTAGCGGGCGGGGGTGGAGCACCTTTGCCTTTGTCGGGTTCCGGCGCGGCGTCGTCGGCAAACAGGTCCGGTTGTTTCATCAAACGTCCCCCTCAACCGTGTTGCCGTTTTCTTCCAACCATGTCCGGCGTTGCGCGGCTTCGCCTTTTGCCATGAGCAACGTCATTTTGCTTTGCACGAAGGCCATGCCCTCGGCATCGTAGGTGACTTTGAGTAACTTGCGCGTATCGGGATTCAATGTGGTGTCCCAGAGATCGCCGGGTTCCATTTCGCCCAAACCTTTGAAGCGTGAGATTTGCCAGGCGTCGGGTTTGAGCCCCTCTTTTTTCAGCTTGTCCTGCACGGCGTGGAGTTCTGCATCGTCGAGCACGTAGATCTTACGCGGCAGTTTATTTTTTCCCGAACTGGCCACGTCAACGCGAAACAGAGGCGGGCAAGCGACGTGAATATTTCCCGCCTCGATCAGTTTCGGAAAGTGCGCGTAAAACAACGTCAAAAGTAGCACGCGGATGTGCGCACCGTCCACGTCGGCGTCCGACAGAATCACGATCTTGCCATAGCGCAATTGCGACAAATCCGGCGTGTCCGTCGAGCCGTGCGGATCGACGCCGATGGCGACAGCAATATCGTGCACTTCCGCGTTGGCGAACAGCCGATCACGTTCCACTTCCAGGGTGTTGAGCACTTTGCCGCGTAGCGGAAGTAATGCCTGATATTCCTTGTCACGCGCCATCTTCGCTGAGCCGCCGGCGCTGTTGCCTTCCACTAAAAATAGCTCGCGCCGGTTTACGTCATCGGTTTCGCAGTCCGTGAGTTTGCCCGGCAATACCGCGACGCCGGTGGATTTGCGCTTCTCCACGCGCTGAGCGCTGCGCAGCCGGCTTTGCGCCTGATAGATCGCCAATTCAGCAATGCGTTTGCCGTAGTCCACATGCTGGTTGAGCCACAGTTCGAACGGATCTTTGACTAAATTTGCTACCAAACGCACGGCATCACGGCTGTTCAAGCGTTCTTTGATTTGCCCTTGGAATTGCGGATCGAGAACCATAGTCGATAAAATAAAACTCGCTCGAGCAAACACGTCATCCGGCAACAGTTTCACGCCCTTGGGCAACAACGCGTGGGCATCGACGAAGCGTGCGACGGCGTTGAACAACCCTTCGCGCAGGCCCGATTCATGGGTGCCGCCGTTGAGCGTGGGTATGAGGTTCACATAGCTTTCGCGCACCACGGCGCCTTCATCGCTCCAGCCGACGACCCAGGCGGCACCTTCGCCTTCAGCAAAATCCGAGCCGCTCGCTGCCGCGATGGTTTTGTCGCCGGAGAAAAG
>JBDSJK010000011.1:0-4388 GCA_039917535.1 Burkholderiales bacterium | reverse complement strand
CGGGGCAGGGCTTGTTGTTGAGATATTTTGCGAGCTCTTCTCGCACCAAAACGGAATCCGTTTCCTTGTAACGCCGCTCCAGATTGGGGATCACGCCTTCAAAAGTATGGGTGCGCGTCACGATCTTGCCGCGCTCGGTGGGGTACTGAAAATCGATGCGATCTTTTCCGCTGCCGTAGAGAACAACCGCTTGTGTGTCTTCTGACAGCGACTCAAACGGCACATCCAAGTCAAATTGGTAGTGCTTGGCGAGATTTTGCAGCAACTGAAAATAAAAGTGATTGCGCCGATCCCAGCCCTTGATCGCGCCGCTCGCTAAACTAACGTGAGGAAAGGCAACGATGCGTTTCGGATCAAAGAAGTTAATCTCGCCCAAGCCATCACAGCACTGGCAGGCGCCCATGGGATTGTTAAAGGAAAACAATCGCGGTTCTAATTCCTGCAGGGAATAAGAGCAAATCGGACAGGCGAATTTTGCCGAGAATAAATGCTCGGTGTCGCTATCCGTTTCCACCGCGAGCGCGCGGCCATCGCTGTGACGCAGCGCCGTCTCGAAGGACTCGGCGAGGCGCTGCTTGATGTCCGGCTTGACCTTGACGCGATCAACGACAGCTTCAATGGTGTGTTTTTTGGTTTTTTGCAGCTTCGGCAGTGCGTCGATTTCATATACTTTGCCGTCGACACGAAAGCGCACGAATCCTTGCGCTTGCAGTTGATCGAACAAATCCAACTGCTCGCCTTTGCGATCCACCACCAGGGGCGCCAAGATCATCAGCTTGGTATCTTCGGGAAGCGCGAGCACATGATCAACCATCTGCGACACGCTCTGGGCTTCGAGCATGATTTCCGGATGGTTGGGACAAAACGGATCGCCAACTCGGGCAAATAACAAACGCAAATAATCGTGAATTTCCGTGACCGTGCCCACGGTGGAGCGTGGATTGTGGCTGGTGGCTTTTTGCTCGATGGAAATGGCGGGCGACAGGCCCTCGATTAAATCCACATCGGGCTTTTCCATGAGCTGCAAAAACTGCCGCGCATAAGCCGACAGCGATTCCACATAGCGTCGCTGGCCTTCGGCGTAAAGCGTATCAAAGGCCAACGACGACTTGCCCGAGCCCGACAGCCCCGTGATCACGACCAATTTGTTGCGTGGGATGTCGAGGTTGATATTTTTGAGATTATGCGTGCGTGCGCCGCGAACCTTGATGTAATCCATTGCTGCGAGATAGCCTTCTGGCGCCGGGCGGCGACGGCATTAGCGATGCGATGCCTAGTCCAAAGCCCGATCAAAATGTAAACCTGGTAATATACGCGAATAACTGCGTTTCTCTGAAACCTTCATGTCGTCCCCCAACCAGATGTCCCCGGAAGAATTGCGCGCCAGCATTAGTTTGGCTGGCGTATTTGGTTTGCGCATGCTGGGGTTGTTCATCATTTTGCCGGTGTTTTCGCTCTATGCGGGGCAACTGGGCGGCGGCCAGAGTTACCTGTTGGTAGGCATTGCCCTTGGCGCCTACGGCATTACGCAAGCGATTTTGCAAATTCCCTTTGGCTGGCTGTCGGACCGCTATGGCCGTAAGCCCATTATTTATCTCGGCCTGGTGTTGTTTGCTTTAGGTAGTTTTGTCGCGGCCGCGGCGGATAATATTTATCTGGTGATTATTGGCCGGCTGATACAGGGCGCGGGCGCGGTTTCCGCCGTGGTGCAGGCGCTGGTGGCGGATCTTACCCGCGTCGAGCATCGCACCAAGGCTATGGCTATGATCGGTGGAACGATCGCAGTGTCGTTTGCGTTGTCGATTATTCTCGCGCCGGTGTTGAATCGTTTAATCGGCGTCCCGGGCATCTTTGCCATGACGGGCGTGCTGGCGTTGTTGGCGATCATTGTGGTGGCTATGCTGGTACCGAACGATAAAATCGCCACGGACGCGAATCCGCGTCGTGTTGAAAGCAAGTTGCTGAGCAAGGTGCTTAGCAATGAGCAATTACTGCGCCTTAACTTCGGCATTTTCGTGCTACACGCGGACCTCACGGCCTTATTCACCGTGACACCGTTGCTGTTGAGGCAAAGTGGAATGGACATCAACCAGCATTGGCAGGTGTACCTCCCCGTGGTGTTAGGCTCGTTTGTGTTGATGCTGCCGGCGGTGATGGGTGGCGATAGTCGTGGGCAAGATAAACGTATTTTTATTGGCGCGATTGGCGTGCTGATAGCGGCCTTTATGGTGTTGGCGAGCGCGATTCATTCATTCTGGCTGTTGTGTCTTGGCTTGCTGATATTCTTTACCGCGTTTAACGTTTTAGAGGCCAGCATCCCGGCGTGGATTTCGAAAATTGCGCCGAGCCAGATGCGTGGTACGGCGCTGAGCGTGCACAGTATCTTTCAGTTTCTTGGCCCCGCTGTAGGCGGGTATGCCAGCGGTTTTCTGTACGATCACTACGGCGCAATGGCGGTCTATGGTTTTTGTGCCGCACTAGCCGTAATATGGGGGTGGGTGGCGTTGTCACTGCGGCCGATTACCCCGCCGCAAGACGAAGACAACGTATTTCAAGCATTGGAAGGAAGATAAACTATGGCATCACTCAACAAAGTCATGCTGATCGGCAATCTGGGCGCGGATCCTGAAGTGCGCTATTTGCCCAGCGGCGATGCGGTGACGAACATCCGCATTGCGACCACGGAATCTTGGAAAGACAAGGCAACCAGCGAAAAGAAAGAAGAAACCGAATGGCATCGGATTTCTTTTTTCGGCAAGCTTGCCGAGATCGCCGGGGAATATCTGAAGAAAGGCAGCCCTGTTTATATCGAAGGCCGCATCAAGACGCGCAAGTGGCAAGACAAAGACGGTCAAGAACGTTATTCCACGGACATCGTGGCGGATCGCATGCAAATGCTGGGCTCTCGCGGCGGGATGGGTGCCCCTAGTGGCGGTGACGAATCCGAGTCAGCCAGCAGGCGTCCCAGTGCGGCGCCGCAGGGCGCTGCGGGTAAAGGCGGGGCCAAGTTTGACGATTTTGAGGACGACATCCCATTTTAGTGATTTAATGCACTTCTGAGTCGAGGGGAACGCGATGAAGATTTTGCTAGCCGATGATCACACGTTGTTTAGGGAAGCCATGCTGCATCCGTTGCGGCAGTTGGATGCGGAAGCGCAAATTTTTCAGACAGGAACCGCTGCCGAGGCACTTGCCGTTGTCGAGCAGCATCGAGATGTAGACCTGGTGCTGCTAGATCTGAACATGCCGGGAATGGACGGCCTAGCTGCGGTCATGACGTTTCGCGATCGCTTTCCCGATCTGCCGCTGGTGGTGCTTTCGGCGAGCGAGGAACATCACGACATCCAGGCGGTGTTGGATGCGGGCGCTATGGGGTTTGTGCCCAAATCCTCCAGCACTCAGGTGATGCTAGGCGCGCTGCGCCTGGTGTTAGCCGGGGGACCGTATGTCCCGCCGCTACTGCTGCAACGCGCCCAGTATACTATCGATCCCCCCAGCAAACCTCCGATTCGCCCTGGTGTGAGTGTCAGCACCAATGATCTCACGCCGCGCCAAGCAGAAGTGCTTGAAGCGCTGGCCGAGGGCCTGTCTAACAAGCTTATCGGGCGAAAATTAAACCTGAGTGAAGGCACGGTTAAAGTGCATCTCGCGGCGATTTTCCGGGCGCTTGACGCGAAGAACCGCACCGATGCGGTTCTTCGCGCGCAAGACCGCTTGGCGACGAAATCGCATTAGCAGGATGTTGAAAAACTCGCAGCATGTAGAAAAATACAGCGATCGCGGACTAGGCAGAGGGCGAAAGACATAAAAAACGGACTTTTCATGTAAGTAAATGAGCATTTTTCTGGCTTTCGCAACGCGGGATAGTCAAGCGCAGTAAGTTTTCAACAAACTGCTAGTGCGTCGTCACGGCTCTGCTTAGGGTTTCATACAATTGCGCAACCACGACTGGCTTATGCAACAACGTCAAGCTACTGTCGCGAACTTCTCTGAGGCGATCCGCACCCGTGTCGCCCGTGACCAACACAGCGGGGACTGTTGTACCAACCATCCTGCGAATTGTGTTGACCGCGTCTATTCCGTTGGCCCCGCCACCCAGTCGATAATCCGCGATCACCAAGTCCGGATGTTTGCTAAGGTCGGCGATGCTTGCAATAGCCTCATCCACCGTGGTTACGGCAATCACACGACACCCCCAATCGCTTAGAACGAGCGCCATCGCTTCGCGCACTTCACGATCGTCGTCGATCACGATCACCACGCAGCCATGCAAATTCTTCTTGGGTTGCCTGGCGGCGCTCGCAGATTTTGGCGCTACGTTTCCTCCTGCGCCGCGCGCTACGGTGATACTAAAAATCGATCCCTGCTGCGGTGTGGATTGTAGGTTG
>JBDSJK010000010.1:0-5200 GCA_039917535.1 Burkholderiales bacterium | reverse complement strand
ACTATCAAAGATGAAACCGTCAACGGCGGCTATCAAGCAGGCTGCCTTGCTTCCGCCTACCCGCCATTTTGATCGATGACCGATTAGCACTCATGATCCAGCATACAAATTAAATTGGGAGAACTCTATGCAGCATTTCGCGATTAAACCGGGTGTTCCACTCGCTCAGCAAGCAGAACTGGGCCACAACCGTTGGCATCCGGAATTACCGTTTTTAGGTTCCGTGAAACCCGGTGAGGAAATTATCATCGAGACCTTGGATTTTCTCGATGCGCAAATTTTGGATAACGACGATATCGCCGACGTACGCGACATCGATTTGACGCGCGCCCATCCGTTGACCGGACCGTTTGAGATTCAAGGTGCCGAGCCTGGTGACTTGCTGGTCGTGGATTTGCTGGATATTAAGCCGATCACGCCAGTCGGTTTCTCGGGTGTTTTTGCCAAAAGCAATGGTGGTGGTTTTCTTACCGACTATTTTCCCGATGCTGCCAAGGCCATTTGGGACCTCAAAGGATTATTTGCGACATCGCGTCATATCCCCGGTGTACGAATCGCCGGTTTGACCCATCCGGGATTGATGGGCACGTTACCTTCTCGAGATCTGTTGAACGAGTGGAATAAACGCGAAGCGCCATTGGTTAAAAAAGGTCTTGCGAAAGGACCTTATCCAGACACCGCCGTTTTGCGCGGCGTTTCCGGAGCGAAGTTCGATGCAATGGCGAAAGAAGCCTGTCGCACCGTACCGCCACGAGAACATGGCGGCAATACCGACATTAAAGATCTTTCGACCGGCACGCGAATTTTCTTTCCGGTGTATGTCAAGGGTGCGGGTTACTCCATGGGCGACCTGCATTTTTCGCAAGGCGACGGAGAGATTGGCTTCTGCGGCGCTATCGAGATGGATGGGGCAACGCATATCGGTTTCGATTTGATTAAAGGCGGCATGGCGAAATACAACATCACAGCGCCGATCTTCCTGCCGAGCAATGTCAAACCCAGCTATGACCGGTATATTACCTTTGAAGGTATCAGCGTTGAGAACGGTAAGAATTATTATATGGACGCGACCGTCGCTTATCGTCAAGCCTGTCTTAAGGCCATTGACTATCTCACGCACTTTGGCTTCACTGGCAGCCAAGCCTACATGCTGCTCACCGCTGCGCCCGTGGAAGGCCGCATCGGTGGGATCGTCGACATTCCCAACTGTGCCTGCACGGTGTCTATTCCCTTAGACATCTTCGATCAGGACATCACCCCCAAAGGTATGCTCAACGACAAGCAATACTGGGGAAGGTCGCTGGGCTGATAACGGAGGAAAAGCAATGCCACTGTACGAATATCACTGCAAGTCATGCGATCGCGTTTTCGAAGTACTTCGTTCAGTGGCCTTGCGTAATGACGCAGCGCCCTGTCCGCAATGCAACAGCACCGCACGAGTTTTTCAGGTCATGACCGGGTTTGCGCGCATTGCCACCCATACGCGCTGGCGGCCAGCGTCGCCCGCAGAACAACTCGCCGGACACGGCGTGAGCGGCCCCGGTGTGCCGAAGCTAGGGCGAACGAGCAGCGGGGTGCGCGAGACTATATTGCATGCCTGCTCCGGAAACACTTGTGCTTACTGCAGTTAGGAGGTAAACGTAATGACGACAAGCCTAGTTGAGACTTCCCCAGAAAAATGGTTTGGTCAACCGATATCCAAGGTGACTGCGAAATCGGATCGGAAAGCTCACCCTCAGACGACACCGCCAGAAATTGTCGAGAAGGTAATTCAAGCCGCACGGTTAAATCCAATGTGGGGTTGTTGTAAATTAGCGGACGATTTAAAACACAATGGGGTTTTGCTGAGTTCGCCTACGATACAAAAAATACTCATTAAGCATCACCTGGGTACACGTCGCGAACGTGCCATTGACTTACTTGCCCAAAGCGATGAAATTGGCGTAGAACTCACTTTTCAACAGCAACGCCAAGTTAGGCGTATTTTGCCTGGCCGCCAGGATATCCCACACAAATTCTGAGAATATAGAAATACGATCTCGAGATAACCACAAGTAATTGTACGTACGCCTCATACCAACACCCGATCAAATAGTAATTAATCGATTATTGAACTAGCACTTAGTACAATTCGCTGGTACGCGCTCTCAGGCGCCAGAGGTCAGGAAATATCTCAGCAGCTTAACTCGCGAGCAACTCAATAAGTGCCTTATTCAGAACCTTTATGTCTTCAGGGCTAGTGCCAGGCCCGCCGGCAAAATGTCCCCAAACGGTCTTCACTATCCGCAGTTCTGCGTTAGGCATATATTTCACTTCGTATTCGCTGTCTTCAGGCGGAAAATACAAATCCGACGAAGCGGGCATTACAATGGCCTTTGCTTTGATCGAGGACAATGCTTTCTCAAAGTTATTATTATATTTTTCGTTGGCACTGATGTCCGCATACTGCCACGTCCACAGTAAAGCGAGCAGGTTATTGGCGTCTTTGGGCAAGAAAAATCCCTCCCAAAATGCCACTAGAAAATCTTCCAATGAGGAATAGCCCATCGCCTCAATGTCCAGTTTTTGCCGATAAAACGTCTGTGAAAACCCCCAGCCCGCGTAGACCCGTGCCATGGCGCGCAAGCCTCGCATCGGCGGTTTCTCGTACCAGCCATAGTTGAAAGCGGCATCGGCAGTAAGGGCTGCTTTAACACCTTCAAGAAATACGAAATTGTGGCGCGAGCATCTAGCTGCGCCTTGAAAGGGCAGTATGCGTTCAACCATATCCGGATAGCTCGCCCCCCATTGAAAGGTTTGCTCCGCTCCCATAGACCAGCCGGTTACAAGCTTGATTTTACCGATGCCGAACTTTTGCGTGAGCAGCTTGTATTGCTGTTCCACTTGGTCGTATACCGTTACATTCGGAAAGCGCGCACGATCATAGGGTTCCGGCGTATTACTCGGCGAACTAGACAGGCCGTTACCCAGCATATTAGGGATGATGATGAAGTACTTCTTCGGATCGAGCGCCATGCCTTCGCCTATCAGCCATTCATTCTCGTAGTGCTGCGCGGAATACCAGGTCGGATAGACGATAACGTTGTCCTTATTTGCGTTTAATGCACCATAGGTTTTGTACGCAAGCGTCGCATTCCGAAGCGTGGCTCCAGACTGTAGTACGACATTACCAAGATCGAACATTTCATAGTCTAACGCCATAAAAAATCTCCTTTAAACGGTTAAGTAATACATGACGCTATTGCTCTTGTGATGACGATCATTGCGCTGTTCGCACAAGCAGCCGTGCGACTTCCTTGGTCCAGGTTGCAAGTACAACATCTCCCACAATCAGTGGGTCGCGGAAAAATTCGCGCTCAGGCACGTATGCAATAAATTCGTTTTTTTCGGCTATGTCGAGCATCACCTTGACGAAGTAACCCTGATACTCGACTGCGTTCACACGTGCTGAAATCTTAGTCATGCTCGTTTCCAGCGAATTGCTGTCCGGGCGTCTGAGTTGAATGTCATCGCGCCGCACGGCGATATCGACGCGATCACCCGATCTAATGCCGATCTGCCCGGAAAGCGGTATCTCAATACCGTGTATTTCGTCTGAGCTCACAATGACGTGGGCACCGTTGACATGTTCGACCTTGCCGTGCAAAACGTTCTGGCCACCGAGGAATTCGGCGACGTAGCGGTCCCTTGGCTGAGCATATACCTCGCGCGCGGATCCGGCTTGTTTGATCTTGCCCTTCTCCATGACGACTACCAGGTCGGCAAGTGCGATCGCTTCAAGTTGGGTATGGGTAACGTGGACAAAGGTAATACCCAAATCACGTTGCATGCGGCGCAATTCTTGACGCATCTGGACACGCAACTGCTCATCCAGCGCGGAGAGCGGCTCGTCGAGCAACAGCACACGCGGCTCTGTAATTGCCGCGCGCGCGAGCGCGACACGTTGTTGCTGACCACCCGATAACTGGCCGGGCAGGCGGTTGGCAAGTTCGGCTAGCCGCACTTTCTCAATCATCGCGTCTACCGTCCTGTAGCGCTCTGCCCCCGCCACGCGGCGCACCCGTAGCGGAAAGGCGATGTTATCCCTCACGGTGAGGTGCGGGAACAAAGCATATGATTGAAACATCATCGCTGTGCGCCGCTCAGAGGGCGCTAAGCCAACCACGTTCTCGCCACCGATTACGATCTCGCCTTCGGTAGGATCTTCATGGCCCGCGATCATGCGCAGAATCGTGGTCTTGCCGCAGCCGGAAGGGCCTAAAAAACAGCAGTAGGCGCCGTCCGGTATCTTGAGATTAATGCCCTCGACGGCGCTGACCCCACTGTAGCTTTTGCATATGCCGGCGAGTTCAATGTCGCCTTTCTGGACCGGAATTTTTTTCTCCCTCAGTGAATAGTGACGTGACTTGCACGTCGCTTCTGGAGTCGCACGATGATGCCCAGACACGCACCGATGATGAGGAATGACACTATGGTTGTCACCGTGCCGAGAGAGTAAAGCGATGGTGAGGTCACGTTGAGCGTCATGCTCCAGATTTCCAGCGGCAGAGTATTCAACGACCCCGAAGTCTGTAAAGTACGGGCAAACTCGTCGTAAGACAGCGTAAAACCAAACAAGGCGACCGCGACTATCCCAGGCAATAGGATGGGTACCATTACCAGCCAGATCGTCTGCCAATCGGATGCACCTGCATCGCGCGCAGCTTCTTCCCAGGATCGATCAAAGCGCGACATCACGGCGAACATGACCAGTACACCAAAGGGCAGGGTTAGCGACAATTGCGCGCCCAAGGCAGATGTTGTCCAACTGGGCTCGATGCCAAAATACTGAAACAGAAGGCCGATGCCGATACCTAGCACCAGCCCCGGTGCAACCAGGCTGCCGATCATCAAATAAAACACCAGTCCGTCACCACGAAAGCGGCGACGGAAACCCAGGCCGGCCAGAAACGAGACGGTGACTGTGATAACGGTGACAATCAACGCCAGTTTGATCGACCGATCGAAGCTTCCCTTGACATCTCCCGTGCGTACTTGGGTAAAAAGATCCACGAACCAATGTAGCGATAATCCTTTCATGGGGAATACCAAGCCACCCCGGACATCTTGAAACGACAGCACGTAAATACAAAACATCGGTCCATAGAGCGCGAGCAGATAGGCAGCAAATACCGTTGCCAGAACAAAAAATGTCCATGGG
>JBDSJK010000009.1:0-3939 GCA_039917535.1 Burkholderiales bacterium | reverse complement strand
GCATTCTGAGCAGCCGGTATTTTTAATCGAAGCGAAGCATATCGTTTTTCAACAAACTGCTAGGGCTCACCCTATACCGCTTACGCCGCGGTGATTACGGCGAGAGTGAACAGAATTAGCAATTCTGTTCACTCTTTTAATAATGGCCGTTGTCTATCTTCAAAATCTAGGCTGTAGCACCCGTGACCATCGCCGTTACCTGTTTCTCAAGGCCCTTAGGACTTGCTAGATACGCAGTGCCCATGCCTTGACTCATCGCGTCGGGGAAAATATCCTCCGTGCCTGCCTCGATGCCGGCAACAATTGCGCTTGCACAGTCTGCGGGGGACGTTTTTGCCATCTCGAGGCCTTCGGCCATGCGCGTGTCAATCGGGCCCGGGTAGATGCCAAACACCTTCGTGCTCTGTGCGCCCAACAACATCCGAGTACCCTGGGTCAGCGAATGGACAGCGGCCTTGGATACGCTGTAGCTCAGCAGCATCGGAAAGTTCGCAAACGACGCCACCGACGCGAGGTTAGCAATTGCGCCACCACCATTTCGTTCGAGCACCGGCGCAAAGGCTTGTATCACAGCAAACGTACCGAAGTAATTGACGTCCATCTCCTTGCGACCAGCGGCAATCCACTGTGGGTCAGTGAAGTTGCTTCCCATCATCCCGGCAAAACCGGCATTATTCACGAGCAGTTGCACGTCCGGTGCTGCAGCGACAGCCGCTGCGATGTGTGCGTTATTGGTTACGTCAAGCTGTAACGCGACCACGCGATTGCCATGCCTTGCTACCAGCGGCGCCACATCAGCGCTGTTGCGTGCAGCGGCATATACTTTCTGTGCACCGGCGGCGACAAGGGCATCAACAACGGCTTCACCAATGCCGCGATTAGCGCCAGTCACGAGAGCCGTTTTACCTGCGATTGAAAAATTCATGTTCTATCCTTTGCGGTTGAAATTATACAGACAGGTCTGTCTGTATAAGTATTGACAGTAGACTGATCTGTCTATAATGTCAAGCATGGCCAAAACATCTACGAAGCTAATTAAGACGCCCGCGGTGCGTGATCGGTTGCTCGATGCTGCTGATCGGCTCTTTTATCGCGAAGGCGTTCGTGCAGTCGGCATTGATCGGGTGCTCGCCGCGGCCGACTCGGCGAAATCGTCGCTCTATTCACATTTCGGCTGCAAAGATGAATTGGTGGCGGCTTATATTGAGCGCCGTATCGGGGAGGCACGTGCCAGCATTGATGCCTTCACGGCAACGATTCCTCCCGAGCACCGTGCACTCCGGATGTTTGATTGGGTGGTCGATTGGGTAGAAACACCGGACTTTCGCGGTTGTCCGATTCAAAACGTCGTGTGTGAAATTTCCGATGCCTCACATCCAGCACGACTAGTTGCGAATGCACAGCGCGAGTGGCTGGTAGCACGCTTTACCGAGTGGGTGAAAGCTGCAGGGATGGCAAATCCCAATCGGTTAGCCGGTGCACTGATGGTACTGTTCGATGGCGCAGTGGCTGCAAGTTTGCAGGACGGACCGCAGCGTGCGCGGGATGCACTGTGGATAGCCAGGACTCTGCTGGAACGCTGACTTAGCGGCGCTGAACGTGTCTCAGTAAATTCCATCATGTCTTGTAGCAGTTTGCAAAACTGAGAGCAGTTAAATTCGCTAGAATTGTTTGGGTGTGAATTATGCAACAGCACGATCAAACCTACAGGCGTCGGTTTTTGGCTTTGATGTTCGGCTGCCTGGCAGATGCGACCATAGCCGCCTACCCAGTCAATTCGAAACATTTGATAGCCAGAGCGCAATCTATGCAAGAAACTCCGCTAAATCCGCGACTTTATACCTTTGTTGGCGGTGCCTGGGGCACGTGGTCGGTTGAACAGATAAATGCGGTGATCGGCGATTCATTGCCTCCTGTCGCGAAAATGAATGTTATCCACGGTCCGACCGGCGAATTACCTGGAGGGACTGAATGGGTGTTGCGCGGCGTAACGAGCAATGTTCGCTACGTACATCGTAGTGAGCAGAGCAGCCTGGTTGCTAAGCAGCTTGCCCCCGGCCGTCGGGAGGCAACCCATGCGGCCCTGATTCCAATTAAGAAAAGCGCGGCGTGGTGGGATTTACCGCAAGATGAGCGTCGGCGAATTTTTGAAGAAACGTCCCATCATATTGCCATTGGCCTAAAGTTTCTGCCTGAAATTGCACGCCGACTCCATCATTGCCGAGAACTCGGTGAGACAGAACCCTTCGATTTCCTCACTTGGTTCGACTATGCGCCCGAAAATTCGCCAGCATTTGAAGACTTAGTCGCTCAATTGCGCGCAACGGAGGAATGGGCGTATGTGGAACGGGAAGTGGATATTCGGCTCGTGCGGTAAATCGGAAGGCAATCATTTTTTGGCGATTCATTCGCAGTAGGGCGTTTAAGGTCTAGGCCCTGAACGACCGCTCTTAGGCTGCGAGTTTTAGCCCTCAATTGTCGCAAATTGGCCGAACGGGTCGATTTTAATATGCCAGATGCTCGGTCTGACGCAACGGGTTCTTGCCATCTGGAAAGCAAAACTTCCTGCCCAATCGGACAACGCACGGCAGTTCGAGTCTGGGCCAGTTCCGATAGGCGAAAACAACCCCTGCCCCGTATAATCCGCTGTAACGCAACTAATTTGCATTGTATGACCACGCTTTATTGGATCGTATTGGTAAGTTTGGCCGGCGGCATATTATCGGTCATCGCCGCGGCGTTGTTTGCCTTTGCCGCGCGACCGTCGTGGATGCCGGTATTGGTGAGTTATGCCGTGGGCGCCTTGCTGGGCGCGGCCTTCCTGGAAACCTTACCGCATGCTTTTGAGCACGGCGCGAATCCCGCCACGACCACGACGACGGTCATGCTGGGCATATTATTCTTCTTCGTGCTCGAAAAACTCGTGCTGTGGCGTCACAACCACGCGCACGATTTCGGCCAGGGCGAGCATCATCTCGATGACGGCCACGACCATGGCCGCAGCGGCCTAATGATCATGGTCGGCGATACGGTGCATAATTTTGTTGACGGTGTGTTGATCGCCGCCGCGTTCATGACCAACGTCAATCTCGGCGTGGTCACCGCATTTGCCATCATCGCCCACGAGATTCCCCAGGAAGTTGGCGATTTTCTCGTGCTGCTCCATTCCGGCTACAGCCGCGCCCGCGCACTGGCGCTGAATCTGATTTCGAGCTTAGCCACGCTGGTCGGCGGCGTGTTGGCTTACTATGTGTTGCAGGGGCTCAACGCTTGGGTGTCAACGCTGCTGGCTTTTGCGTCGGCCAGCATGATCTACGTTGCCGTTGCCGACCTGATTCCGGGTCTGCATCGCCGCTCGGAACTGGGCGCGACCGTGATGCAGATCCTGTTAATTGCGCTGGGCATCGGTTCAATTTACGTCACCCGTCGTTTTCTTGATCCGTTCCTTTGATTTGCAACAAAGATACCCCTCGCCACGAGCCGCGTGAATATTGCATAGTGGCAATGCATGGCCTGAGAGCCGCTCTGGTATTGGTTCTTCAGGCATTACATCATGCCTAGTTGCCGTGGTAGCCACAGCGACAACGTGGGCCAGTAAGTCACCAGCACTAGAAAAAGTAACATGGTCAACAGCCATGGCCACACGGCGACGGTGAGTTCGGTGATGCCCATTTTGGTGATGCCGCTGGCAACGTAGAGATTAAGCCCAACGGGCGGATGGCACATGCCGACTTCCATGTTGACCACGATCAGGATGCCGAAATGTACAGGATCAATACCGAGCTTCACGGCAACGGGAAACAGAATCGGTGCCATGATGAGAACGATCGAAGAAGGCTCCATGACGTTGCCGGCCACGAGCAATAAAATGTTTACCACCAGCAAGAAGCCCGCGGCGCCGAGACCTTTGTCGAGCATCCAAGCGGTCATTTCTTGCGG
>JBDSJK010000008.1:0-3756 GCA_039917535.1 Burkholderiales bacterium | reverse complement strand
GATAACCTTCCGGTATGCCCATGTCCAGCGCTTGCAGACCCGCGCGCACCCGCGTCACCGTGCTGTGATGGTCGGCGCCCTGGATGTTAATAGCGTGTTGAAAGCCGCGCTGCCACTTGGTCACATGGTAGGCGACATCGGGCACGAAATAAGTAAACGTACCGTCGGACTTGCGCATCACGCGGTCTTTATCGTCGTGATACGCGGTAGTTTTTAGCCACAGTGCGCCGTCTTGTTCGTAGGTTTTACCCGCGTCCTGCAACGCTTGCACGGTGGCTTCCACCTTGCTGTCGGTGTACAGCGACGATTCTAAAAAATAACTATCAAACTTAACCCCGAAGGCTTGCAGATCGCGATCTTGCTCCTTGCGCAATTCCTGCACGGCGAATTGGGTGATGGCTTTCAGATCGTCGCCCTTTGCGTCTTGCGCATGCTGCTCGGTATAACGTTGTGCGATTTCAATGATATATTCGCCGCGATAGCCGTCTTCGGGCAGTTCAATGGTTTCCCCAAGCCGCTGCTTGATGCGCACTTGCACACTGATGCCGAGGTTTGCGATTTGATTGCCCGCGTCGTTGTAATAAAACTCCCGCGACACTTCGTGGCCCTGGGATTGCAGCAAGGTGGAAATCGCATCGCCCAGCGCCGCCTGACGGCCGTGGCCCACGTGTAGCGGGCCAGTGGGATTGGCGGACACGAACTCGACGTTGATACGTTCGCGCTGCGGCGCGTGGCTTTGGCCGTACGCCTTCTCTGCCGTCAGAATCGCTTTGACCACGCGCTGCTTCGCAATGGGCGCGAGAAAAAAATTAATAAAGCCCGGCCCGGCGATCTCGGCTTTTTCCAGATGGGGTGAGGGCGGTAAGTCACCGATCAAATCCTTTGCCACATCGCGCGGATTACGCTTCAGCGGCTTGGCAAGTTGCATCGCGATGTTGCTGGCGTAGTCGCCGTGTTGCGCTTGCTTGGGCCGTTCGAGGACGATGTTCGCGTCGAGTTGATCCGGCGCAATGTTCGCCATGGCCTGTTGGATTAGCTCCGTGAGGGCAAGTTTCAAATCGAGATGGTCGTGCAGCATAGTGACTTCAGTAAAAGCAAAATTATACCTCTTGCGGCGTGACGGTCAGTGTAATCTCGCTAAGGTAGAATCCAGACTTTCCTCTCACAGGAAACCCCACGTGCACAATGCACCCGACGAAACGCCCAGCAACGAATCGAGCAATGAGTCATTCGCCGATGTGCTCGAAATCAATCGTCAACGCCGGTTGTTGTTGCAGGGCGGTTTTAGTCTCGCCGCAACGGCGCTACTGCCCGGAATGGCCGGCTGCGCGCGCCCGTTGGCTAAGCTGTCAGCCGCGCCGGTACTTGCTTTCCAGCCCATATCGGCTTCAATACAAGATGCATTGCGGGTTCCCGCGGGTTACTTCGCGCAGGTGCTATACGGTTGGGGCGATCCGGTTTCCGGCGGCGCAGCCATGCAGCCCGATGCAAGCGACAGCGCGGCGTTGCAAATGCAGCAAGCGGGCATGCATCACGACGGCATGCATTTTTTTCCGTTTCCAGGCAAAGACAATCACGGGTTGCTTGCCATTAATCACGAGTACAGCGACGACGGCTTGTTGCACGTCGGCGGCATGGAGAATTGGTCGGCGGAGAAAGTCGCGAAATCGAAAGCGGCCCACGGCGTCTCAGTCATCGAAGTGAAGCTGGAAAACGGCGCGTGGAAAGTGGTGAGGCCGTCGCACTATGGGCGACGCATCACGGCGGATACACCGATGCAAATGTCCGGCCCGGCGGCCGGCAGCGCCTATCTCAAGACAGCCGCAGACCCAAGCGGGACGCGGGTCTTGGGCACGCTGAACAACTGCGCTAACGGCCACACGCCGTGGGGAACCTACCTCACTTGCGAAGAAAATTGGAGTTTTTATTTCGTCAACAGTAGCGGCAACATTGCCGAGTTGGAAAAACGCTACGGCATAACGCAGCAAGGCTTGCGCTACCGGTGGCACGAATTCGATGAACGCTTCGACGCTGCAAAACATCCGAACGAGGCCGATCGCTTCGGCTGGGTGGTGGAGATTGACCCCTTCGATCCGACGTCTACCCCGATCAAGCGCACGGCGCTGGGGCGCATCAAACACGAAGGTGCCACAACACGGCTCGCGCTCGACGGCCGCGTCGCGGTATACATGGGCGACGACGAGCGTTTCGAATACATTTACAAATTCGTCAGCCGTGATCGCTTTGACGCAACCAACCCGAAAGCCAACCGCGATCTACTCGACGCGGGCACGTTATACGTCGCCAAGTTTAACGGCGACGGCAGCGGCGATTGGTTGGAACTCAACCATGGCAAAAGCGGCCTGACGACTGAGAACGGATTCGCCGACCAAGCCGACGTGTTGGTGCGCACGCGCATGGCGGCGGACCAGGTTGGCGCCACCAAGATGGATCGGCCCGAATGGATCGCGGTGCATCCGCACAGTGGTGAAGTGTTCGTCACCTGCACCAACAACGTCAAGCGCACGGCGGACAATGTGAACGCGGCCAACAACCGCGTCGACAACGGTTTCGGCCACATCCTCTCGTGGTTGGAGAACGACGCGGCGGCGACAAAGTTTCAGTGGAAATTATTCGTCGCCTGCGGTGATCCGGTGTTCAACAACGCCGACAAAAAAGGCAACATTAAAGGCGATTTATTCGCCTGTCCCGACGGATTGTGCTTCGATCCGCGCGGTTTTTTGTGGATCGCCACCGATGTATTTTGCGACGTCATGAACAAAGGTGATTACGCAAATTTCGGCAACAATCAACTGTTGGTCGCCGACACAAACAGCGGCGAAATCCGCCGCTTTCTCAGCGGTCCGGTCGGATGCGAAATCACCGGTCCGGTGTTCGCGCCCGATGGCCGCAGCCTGTTCGTCAACATTCAGCACCCCGGCGAAAATTCCAACATGCGCTCCGATCCCGCCAGCCCCAAAGCCATTAGCAGTTGGCCCGACGGCGAACGCGGCGCGCGGCCACGCTCCGCAACCGTGGTGATTCGTAAAGACGATGGCGGCGTAATCGGGAGTTAGCGTTTGTGCAAGGGCATCGCCAGGAGCCATATGGGATGAGCCTCGTGGCGATACCTGACCTGCGAGGCAGTATCCATGCGGGTTCTCGGGCATCGCTTTTTGTTGACTTGAAACGATGTTGATGCGTTATGCTTTAACCATGTCGGTGTTTAGCTGCAACTGTGCAGTCCATTTGTAGAGGAAAAGCTATGAACAAGCTACCGTTATTGTTGCCATTCAACTTAATCGCTGCACTTACTTTGTTAGCGAGTTCTTTCGCGTTTGCGCAGGCGATCACGGAAATCGACGTCACCAAAGCCGCTACGCAGATTCAGGACGCGAAAATCAAAGTGTTAGACGTTCGCGAGCCGTCGGAGTTTGCTGCGGGCCACATCAAGGACGCCATGTTGATTCCGCTAGGCCAGGTTGAGAAGCGCGTCGCGGAGTTGGAGGGGTTTAAGGATCAGCCGATGATCGTGGTGTGCGGTTCCGGTGGCCGCTCCGCTACAGCGGTCAAGACCTTGAGCAAATATGGTTTCACGCAGCTACAAAACTTGAAGGGCGGGATGGGCGCTTGGCGTAAGGCCGGTTTGCCCATTGCCCAATAGCACGGATTTTAAAGCCTTTCTCTGACCCAGGCTTTCCAATCGGCAAACAGCGACGGCTGTAGGCTCGCAATGACGGAGCGCTTCCATACGTT
>JBDSJK010000007.1:0-5044 GCA_039917535.1 Burkholderiales bacterium | reverse complement strand
AGCGCGAAGCGCGCCGGTCGAGGCGACTTGGCTACCGCAGCAAGAGTGCAGTGGGGTCAGCACACATCGCGGCGATTCACCAAATCTTCACACCGAACAGCGAAGAAGTTGCTTCGGCGCGGAAGATTGTCAACGCGTTCGAGGCAGCGCGAGCTGAAGGCACAGATCGGCCGCTGGTCGACGGCCTCTGGATTGAGCCGCCCACCTATCTCAATGCGCACCGTCTATTAGAGCGCGCTCGCCAGCATGAAGTAGTCAGCCATTTATCCATCAGTTAAACGGAATGGGTATGACAACGAGCTGCTGCATGCGGCGCTAACGTCCAATGATACGCAACCCAACCACTCCGATGCCTCAGATAGCCCCATGCCGAGCTTCGTGTGTCCGGACTGCGGCGCGACGGTGATCAAGCGGCATTAGAACGGCAGCAAATCCCCCCTGTTTAGTGTGCGCTGGCTAGTAACGCGTAGTGTGCGTGCGAGCGCTGAGTTGAGTTGCATCCTCTGCGGGGCTGAGACGATCGCAATAGCAACTGGCGTGCAGCGCGTGGATGCCATCGAAGTGAATCCAACGTGTCCTAGTGTAATCGGCTCAACGTCCATGTCTTCGTTATTGACCTCTCGCATTCGGCGCAACGTCCTATAGGGATGTGACGTGGCCCGCTCGAACTCGAAGCAGCGCGACGAAGCGCCGAGCTTGAAGCGAACTGATGGACATTTGAATTAAAGGGGCCAGGCTGTTCGCAGTAACAGTAGTAAGTCTAGCGGGTTGAGCATAGATATAGAATCCTACTGACGGCTAACAGTCATTGACTTGCCAAAATGCGGTTTGTGGGTAAGTCTGAGGGTAAAATGATTAGTTTATTATTATTTCTTTAATAATCAATTAATTATATGCTAGTAATGGCGGATGGGGTGGGATTCGAACCCACGAAGGACTTGCGCCCTTGCCGGTTTTCAAGACCGGTGTATTCGACCGCTCTACCACCCATCCCTCTTTTTTCGCGTCGACTTTGCTTGGATTTTATCACGACAGGCGAGTAGCATGACCCATTGCTTTACCCCCCTTGATATTTTGAACCCAACTTAGCGGAGGAGATTACGAATCATGAACGGAACCAAATGTGCCCAATACTTTTTACTTGCTATGGTAGCGGCGACCGCCATGCCTGTAGCCGCGGAGGAAGAACCCGCCGAGAACAAACTCATCACGGCGGATGAAATCAAATGGGTGGAAAACCCGCTGCGCCCCGGTGCGCATATCGCCATCATCGAGGGTGATCCAAACAAGGCTGGCCCGCTGGTCTTGCGCGTGAAATTTCCGGCGGATTTCAAAATCCCGCCCCATTGGCATCCGCACGGCGAGCGCTTCGTGGTGTTGTCCGGTTCCATGTACGAGGGCTTTGGCGAAGATGGCGATATAAGCAAAGCCAAGCTGCTGACCGCCGGGAGCGTCGGTATCATGCAAGCCAAAACACCGCACTACGTCTTGACCCGCGAAGAAGTCGTTGTTCAGGTTCACACCACCGGGCCATTACAGTCTTTTCCGGTGAAGAAATAATTGTCGCGCAGCGCAGAAGCAGTCTGCGCGGCGTGGCATAATATGCGAAAATGTCGTTCGTAAGTTGACCAGGATGCGAAGTCAACTAAACGCGGGTTACGGACATTATGGTTCTGACGTTTACAAATTGTCATAAACCCACAGGAGGAATCAATGCTTAAAATTATTACGCGATTTGCCGCGCTTGCAACGCTCGGCTTGGTGGTTGGTGCCCACGCTGCGGATACCATCAAAATTGGTCTAGTTAACGAGACCACCGGGCCCAACGCGGAAGCCGGTCAATTCACCGTGAACGGCGCCTCGCTGGCGCAAGAAGAGATCAACAAAGCCGGTGGCATTATGGGGCGTCAAATTGAGTTCCGCGTCGAGGATAATCAGAGTACCAATCCGGGCACGGTGTTGGCCTATTCCAAACTGATCGGCGAGGGCGGTATTGCCGCAATCCTTGGCCCGATCCGCAGCACGCAGATTAAAGCGGCCTCACCTACGATCAAGAAGGGCGGTATCCCCGCGCTGGTCGGCGGTACCGACCCAAGTCTGACGAAGGATAATAATCCGTGGATTTTCCGTGTGCGTCCCAACGATTCTTATTCCGCGAAAGTGAATGCGGCTTACGGTGTGAACGATCTCAAAGGCAAGAAATGGGCGATTGTACATTCCACCGATGCCTTCGGTTCTGGCGGCAAGGATGCCTTGATCACTGAGCTCAAAGCCTTAGGGGTGACGCCTATCTTGGTACAGGGCTATACGAATAACTCCCAGGATTTCACGCCTATCGTCCTTGCCGTTAAGCAATCGGGCGCGGACATCCTGGGCACTTATATGACCAATTCGCCCGACGTGGGCATCTTCGCCAAACAATTGAAGCAATTGGGTGTGAATATCAAATGGATCGGGTCGCCATCCCTCATCAGCGTCACCGCACTGAAGCTCGCGGGCGACGCGCTCTATGATACTTATTCCGTGGCCGACTTCACCACCGATGCCAATGACGAGACCAAAGCATTTACGAAAAAATACAGTGCCAAATTCGGCCTGGATCCTGATGTCTACGCTAGCTGGGCTTATGGGGGGATGTATATTCTAAAAACCGCAATCGAGTCAGCTAAGAGCACGGAGCCGGATAAATTGCGTGCCGCAATTCTTGCTATACGCGGCTTGAAGGGCGTCGAAGGCACTTACGACTTTGATCAGAACGGCGACGGTGTACATGGTTACCATGTCGTGCGTAATGACAAAGGCAAAATCGTGTTCATCAAGCACATCGAATTCCCGCCGCCCGCAAAATAATTCAGTTTAGACATCCTTTGCACGCGGGGATGCACCAACGATGACCAATATGGCCGTCAACATGCAGGTGCTGTTTTCCGGGCTGGCGCTCGGCAGCATCTATGCGCTCGTCGCGCTCGGCTTTGTACTCATCATCCGCGCCACTAACGTGGTGAATTTCGCCCAAGGCGATTTTGCCATGCTCGGCGCCTACGCTATGTTCACGATGTTTACCGTGTTGAAATTGCCCTATTGGCTTGCGTTCCTGCTTGCCCTTGCAGTGATGACCGTCATCGGTGTTATTTTCAACTATGGCGTTTATTACCCATTGCGAAACCGGTCGTTCTTACCGGTGTTGATCAGTACGTTGGGTGCGTCAATATTCCTGCAAAACACCGTGTTGGCGGTCTTCGGGCCCCAACCACAACCTTTGGACAAAGTGTTTCAGTCGCAAGGATTCCAGGTGGGTGGCGTTTTTCTGGATAGCCAATACCTAGTTATTCTCGTCGTAACCGTAATCGCGGTGGCGTTCCAGTATTTCTTTTTCGAGCACACTATGCTTGGCAAAAAACTCCAGGCAACCTCGCAAGACAAAGACATGGCGCGGCTCCTGGGCATACCCGTAGCGTGGATGATAGCGATCACTTTTGTCTACAGCGCAACACTGGGTGGTTTGGCGGGAATTCTGGTCGCCCCCGTGTTGTTTGTCTCGATCGGCATGGGTTCGACCATCGCGCTGAAAGCCTTCGCAGCGACCATCATCGGCGGCTTCGGCGACGTTAAGGGCGCCATCGTCGGCGGCATACTGCTCGGTGTGGTTGAGAGCTTTGCCGCCGCTTATATCTCGGTTCCATACAAGGACGCTTTTGCATTCCTGCTGTTATTCATCTTCTTGTTGGTAAGGCCGCAGGGCATCTTCGGCGAAAAGGTTTCGGAGAAAGCATGAGCGCGACCGCTATGCCGACTCGTGCGCTTGCGCCAGTGAATAAGAGTAGTTTAACGGGGTTGGCGCTGCTGTTCATCGCCCTCATGGCCTTGTCGCTCATACCCTTTGTCACCAATGTGGGCGACTACGTGCTCAACATATTCATGCAGGCGGTCACCTACGCGATCGCCGTGCTGGGCATGACCGTTGTGCTCGGTTACACCGGCCAGATCAACCTAGCGCAAGCTGCTTTCTTTGGCTTTGGCGCCTACGCGGTGGGTCTAGGCACCACTGCTCTGGGAATCAATTTTTGGCTATCGTTGTTGCTAGGATTGGGTGTCGCTGGGCTCGCAGGGGCCATCCTCGGGCTCACTACATTGCGCTTAGGCGGCCATTACTTGGCGATGATCACTATCAGCTTTCAGCAGATATTCGATCTCGTGTTGAACAATTGGATAGAAGTCACCCACGGTCCCGACGGCATTGCCGGAATCGAGCGACCATCGTTGTTGGGCATGAGTCTGGTCGACAACCGGCGTTACTTACTTTTCTGCGTTGTTGTGCTGTATCTGTTGATCTGTTTCGTGTGGTGGCTACCGAATACGCGGCTCGGACGCGCCATGCGTGCAGTGCGTGAGAATGAACTTGCCGCGTCTGTTGTCGGCGTGCATACGCTGCGCGTCAAAGTCATCGCCTTCACCATCAGTTCAGCCCTCGCTGGTATTAGCGGTGGTCTATATGCGGGCGGTTTCGCTTACGTCAGCCCGGACAACTGCAACTTCGCCCGTTCGGTTGAATTTCTCACCATGGTTTTGTTAGGCGGCGCGCAATCGCCGTTCGGCGCGGCCTTGGGTACGGTGCTGTTGATTTTGTTACCCGAATGGTTCCGCTTCTTGAAGCAGATTTATCTGGCTGCCTACGGCCTGGCCGTGATCTTGATCATGGTGTTCCTGCCGGAAGGCTTATGGGGATTGGTCCGCGCTGGGTGGCAAAAATGGCGTGGTGTGTCCGCTCCAATCATAGCGTCAGGGATTCCTCCACTCAATGTGGAAGTGCCTGCGCAAGACGCATCGCCGATTCTCAAGCTTGCGAACATTCAAAAGCATTTCGGCGGGATAAAAGCCGTGGATGGCATTGACCTTGAAGTGGCGCGCGGGACGGTACATGCGCTCATCGGCCCAAATGGTTCCGGTAAAACCACCTCGTTGAATGTGCTCAACGGCATCTACAAACCCACGGCGGGCAAGATCATCATCGATGGTGTCGACGCAACCACCCTGGCGCCCCACG
>JBDSJK010000006.1:0-4370 GCA_039917535.1 Burkholderiales bacterium | reverse complement strand
GTGTCGATCAATCATTTCACCCACGACACCGACACCGAAGTGAAATTACTTAAAGAAAAAATGTCCCAACACGGCGTAGCGGTGGTGCTGGCCACGCATTGGGCTCATGGCGGCGCGGGCGCCGAAGAGCTCGCCCACGCCGTTGTCGATTTGATCGCTAGGGGCTCGTCAAGGATGAAATTTGTCTATGAAGACAGCGCGACATTGTGGGACAAAGTCAAAGCGGTGGCCACTAAAGTCTATGGAGCGGCGGATATTTCAGCCGATGCGAAAGTAAAAGCGCAGTTGCAGAATTTTCAAGATGAAGGCTATGGCCATTACCCGGTGTGTATTGCAAAAACGCAGTATTCATTTTCGACCGATGCGAGTGCGCGCGGTGCACCAAGTGGACATATCGTGAATATCCGCGAAGTGAGGCTTTCCGCCGGGGCGGAATTTATCGTCGCCGTTTGCGGCGACATTATGACCATGCCTGGCTTGCCAAAAGTACCGTCAGCGGAAAAAATTGATCTCGATGAAAATGGTAAAGTGGTTGGGCTGTTTTGATTTAATCCAACTGCATTCCCTATCTGGTCTTACTTAATCTCATGGCGATAATCACCAAACCTTCGTCATTCCCGAGCAGGCGGGAATCCAATTGCTGTCGCTTAAGGCCACTTGGGTCCCCGCCTGTGCGGGGACGACAACGAATATGTCACTTGGAGGTGTCGTCATGAACAAAAATATTCTACTGATTCCACGATGGCACTGAGCGATTGGGATGCGGCGTGCGCGCATTTGTCCAAACGAGATCCAATACTAAAGCGCATCATCCGCGATTATCGGAGTAGCGTCCTCAAGCCGCGCGGCGCGCCGTTCCTCACCCTGGCACGCGCCATCGTCGGTCAGCAAATCTCGGTCAAAGCGGCGCAAAGCGTTTGGAATAAGCTGCAGCTTGCCTACCCCGAATTTACGCCGGCAAAGCTTGCCCGGGCCCGCGTGACTAAGCTGCGTAGTTGTGGTTTGTCGGAGCGTAAAGCTGAATACATACGCGACCTAGCCAAGCATTTTTCGACTGGCCGCTTGGATCCTAGCGATTGGCACAGTTTCGCCGATGACGCAGTGATCGCCGAGCTCACGCAGGTTAAAGGCATCGGTCGCTGGACGGCGGAAATGTTTTTGATGTTTAACTTGATGCGGCCCGACATTCTGCCCCTCGGCGATGTCGGCCTGCTAAACGCGATTTATCGTCACTACAATGACAAAGAATCTATGACACTATCCGAGGTGGGTGCGCTAGCCGAGAGCTGGCGGCCGTGGCGCAGTGTAGCAACGTGGTATTTGTGGCGCAGTCTGGATCCGATTCCAGTGCAGTATTAACGGCCTGAGAGCCAATATCCATGCGGTTCTCAAGGCATGTTGCGCGATGCAAAGTAGAGCAGTGATTACTTAACCGACGACATGGATTTCGAAATTTTAGCGTTGGTATCTTTGGCGTGCTTCAACGCTTCCGCCGCTTCCGGCGGCATGTAGTTTTCATCGTGTTTGGCAAGTATTGAGTCCGCATGAAACAGCCCATCATCACTCAACTTGCCCTCCGCGACGACGCCTTTGCCTTCCTTAAAAAGATCCGGAAGTATGCCGGTAAAAACAACGGGAATGGTCTTGGCTGTATCGGTGACGATGAAGTTGACCGTGAGGCCGTCAGATTGCCGTTTGAGGCTACCCGTTTCCACCATGCCGCCGATGCGGAAACTGCGACCAACGGGCGCTTCTTTTGCCATCACCTGGCTGGGCGAAAAGAAAAACACTAGATTGCTATTAAAGGCATTGAGCACGAAAGTGGCGGCAACGCCTAGTGCGGCAAGGCCGATAAGGATGAAGCTGAGGCGTTTGTTTCTTGATTTCATAGCTTACGGTGAATAGATTATTTAAGATTGACCATCGCGGCGAGTAAACGTTCGCGCCCGTTGTCGCAGCAACCAGCACTCGCCAATCATCACAATCAGCGTGACGCCGTATGCCCCCCAGACGTAAAAACCGTAACCGCCCATTGCGAAAAATTTTGCCCAATCCATTATTATTCCTTCACTTCCTTCAGCCACTGCGCCTGCTGTTCGCGCTCGCGAATAATGCAGCGCACCCGCCAGAACGATACCGCGATCGCGTAGGCCCAGAACGAAAAATTCATGATCAGCATCGCCAGCAGCATGGTCTTGGCCATGGAGGGCGATTTCGTTAGGCTAACGGATGCGCCTTGGTGCAGCGTGTTCCACCACTTCACGGAATAATAAATGATCGGCACGTTGATGGAACCGACGATGGCGAGCAGCGCACCGGCTCGATCCGCACGCCGCGTGTCTTCAATGGCGGCGGTGAGTGACATGTAGCCCACATACAAAAAGAGCAGAATTAATTCGGACGTTAAGCGTGCGTCCCACACCCACCACGCCCCCCATGTGGGCCGGCCCCAAAAGGCCCCGGTCCATAGCGCAACGAAGGTGAACATTGCACCGGTCGGGGCAAGCGCTTGCGCCATCATCGACGACAGGCGCGTGTTCATGATCAGGCCCACGGCTGCCCAGCCCGCCATGATCATGTAGATAAACATCGACATCCACGCAGCGGGCACATGGATAAAAATAATACGGTAGGCTTCGCCTTGCGTCGCATCAGTAGGCGCGACGAAGAAGCCGATGTAAAGGCCGATGAGTGCGAGAACAACGGCGATCCACGCGAACCACGGCGCCAGCTTGCCCGCGAGGGAGTAGAAGGTTTGTGGGGCGGAATATTTGAGCCAGTTCATGGGCAGGAATTTATTTTCAAAAAAGTAGCCAGTAAATGATTCAGCACACTAGTCCAATGCGATACGCAGCGCAACGGCACTCGCCCAAGGTGAAAATACGATTGAGACGATTAATCCTGCGGCAAGCAATGAAAGTTGGGCATTCGGGTTCAAGCCGTGTATCACGGCATCGACCGCGCCCGCACCGAAAATCAGCACGGGAATATACAGCGGCAACACCAGCAAGGCAAGCAACACGCCGCCGCGTAGACCGAGCGTCAATCCCGCGCCGATCGCGCCCAGCGCAGCAATGATGGGCGTACCAAGCAGCAAGGCCAAGGTCATTGCCCAGAGCGCTTCTGCGGGCAAATCAAACTGGAGGCCCAATATGGGTGCGAGGATCACCAACGGCAAACCTGTTGTGATCCACAAGGCAAGAATCTTTGCTAACGTTGTGAGTGCCAACGGCTGGGGCGCGAGGATGAGCTGTTCTAACGTGCCATCGGCGTAGTCGCTAGCGAACAAGCGATTGAGCGACAGCATGGTTGCCAGCAACGCGGCGACCCACAAAACGCCTGGCGCAATGGCGCGCAGCAACGCTTTCTCCGGGCCGATGCCGAGCGGGAACAGGCTGACAACAATGATAAAAAAAAACAACGTGCCCAACACATCGGCGCGATGTCGCATGGCGAGCCGTAAGTCACGCCTCACAATCGCCAGCACATGACGAATTAAGTTAGTCAAGATGGCAGCTTCAGTCTGCGCGGCGTGTGACCAGGAATCGCCACTGGCTGATGGGTGGTGAACAGCACGATGCCGTCGCTTGCAAGGTGGCGCGCAAGCAAACTCGCCACCCACTCGACCGCGATGGAATCAAGGGCGGTAAAAGGCTCATCAAGCAGCCACAGGCAGCGCTTGCTTAGCGCAAGCCGGGCGAGCGCAGCGCGGCGACGCTGGCCCTGCGATAAATATTTTGCCGGCAGATGGAGCCCATCTTTCAGCCCCGCTTGGGCCAGTGCTTCATTCGCTGCCGAGATCGAACACGGCTCGCCGGATATTTCCATGGCGAGCAGCAGATTTTCCTGCGCCGTGAGTTCATCTTTGATTGCGGCGGCGTGGCCCAAGTAAAGCAGCTCGCCGAAAAAATCTTCTGCCAACTCGGAAATGAGTTCCCCGCCCCAGCGTATCTCGCCGCTCGCTGCGGCGCTCAAGCCCGCAACGATGCGTAGCAGGCTAGTTTTACCGCTGCCGTTGGGTCCGTCGATCTGCATAATCCCCCGTGGCTCCAGCGCGATATTCACATCGCTGAATAATTCGCGCTCGCCGCGTAGGCATTGGACTTGATTCAGAGATAACAAGCAGACGATCATTTGAGAGATGGCATCGCTGAATTATACCGGACGTCTCGTGCGCAAATCGGGTGCGGCGCGAGGCGGGAATTCGAGACTCACTGGGGTGAGGAGACCGCCCTGGTCAACAGCGATGCACGCGGACGTGGCTATGCGCCCCGCGGCAAGACACCGGTGGCCTTCTCGGTGGGCGGAACACGCGACAAGTTATCCATGATTTCCCCGGAATTGAATCCCGACGAGCGCCTCCATGCCGA
>JBDSJK010000005.1:0-8679 GCA_039917535.1 Burkholderiales bacterium | reverse complement strand
GCCAAATTGCACGGCTGCAAAACTGAACACAGCCGTAAAACTCTTGGTTTCCAACTGCGCCAATTCGGTTAATTTTACTTTGTCGCAAAAATTTCCATCGGCCAATAGTCGGGTGAGCGAATAACCCATTTGCGCACTTTCCGCGCGCAACTCCATGGTTTCACGCGATGCGAGCGCGTAACTATTCCAATAGCGCGCACCTTCGTTATCGTCGTCCCGCCAGGCTCGATACAGCCGCACGCCTAGTGGCGCCTCCATGGCTGCAACGTTGAAATGTATCAGGTCGCCAATCCAGGCTTTCACGGCGGCTGCAGTTTTGACAAAGCCCGCTTCCACGGCGGATTCCAAGCCCTGCGAATAGCTGTAGGCACCCACCGGTAGCGCCGGGCTGGCCAATTGCAACAGCCTAACTAGCGCGAGGCTCACGCCTTGTGCTGATGAATGATGGGCCGGAGCCGGGCGTCGCCGTGGCCATGCCCACCGCCATAGGCGCCGGCCTCCGGCTCGAAGGCGAGTTGAGCATCGCTCACGGTCGCACCCAAACCTTTCAGCATGTCGCGCAGAACGGCGTCGCGCTTGAGCTTGATCCACTGGTCACCGACCTCAAGCGGCACATGGCGATTGCCTAGATGGTAAGCGGCGCGCATTAATTCTTGCGGCGTCGCGCACTTTACGACATACACATCCTCAAGCGCCGCTTCAACACGCACCACGCGCCCGTCGTCGCATTTCAGGCAATCGCCACCGCGCAAAATCGTGCCGCGATCCAAAAACACGCCGACTTCCACACCGGATTCCAAGCGCACGCGCAAGCGGCTTTTTTGCCGCAGTTCGAACGGCATGATGAGGCGATCATCGCAACGTTCTTGCCGCGCGACTCTTTGCCGAATCAGCGCGACGTTATCGGTGATAGCTGTCATCAGAACAGGAAATAGCGTTGTGCCATGGGCAGTTCTTTGGCGGGTTCGCAAACGAGATGTTCGCCATCGGCGACGACCCGATAGGTTTCCGGATCGACTTCGATATGGGGTGTAAGGCCGTTGTGGATCATCGCGGTTTTTTTCAAGCCACGGGTGTTTTTCACGGCGATTACTTGTTTGCGCAAGCCAAGCCGGCTGCCGATATCGCCGTCCACGGCCGCTTGTGAAACAAAGGTGAACGACGTGGCCGCGAGTGCGCCGCCGAATGCGCCAAACATCGGCCGGTAATGCACCGGCTGGGGCGTGGGAATCGACGCATTGGGGTCGCCCATGGCGGCGGCGATGATCATGCCGCCCTTAAGTATCAACGAGGGCTTGACGCCAAAAAACGCGGGCTTCCAAATCACCAAATCGGCAAGCTTGCCGACTTCGATTGAGCCGACGGCGTGCGCGATGCCGTGCGTGATTGCGGGGTTAATAGTGTACTTGGCGACGTAGCGTTTAGCGCGCAGGTTGTCGTGCTGCTTTGTGTCGTCCGCCAGAGAGCCGCGCTGGAGCTTCATCTTGTGGGCGGTCTGCCAAGTACGCATGATCACTTCGCCGACACGGCCCATAGCTTGCGAATCCGACGACATCATGCTGATGGCGCCGAGGTCGTGCAGGATGTCCTCGGCAGCAATGGTTTCGCGCCGAATGCGCGACTCGGCAAACGCTACGTCTTCGGCAATCTTGGCATCAAGGTGATGGCAGACCATCAACATGTCGAGATGTTCGTCGAGGGTGTTGACGGTGTAAGGCCGGGTCGGATTGGTGGAGGAGGGCAGCACGTTCATCTCGCCGCAAACCTTAATGATGTCCGGTGCGTGGCCGCCGCCCGCGCCCTCGGTGTGGAAACTGTGGATGGTGCGGCCTTTGAACGCCGCCACAGTGGTTTCCACAAAGCCCGCTTCGTTCAGCGTGTCGGTGTGGATGGCGACCTGCACGTCCATTTCGTCCGCGACGGCCAGACAGTTGTCGATGGCTGCGGGCGTGGTGCCCCAGTCTTCGTGGAGTTTGAGGCCGATTGCGCCTGCTGCAACTTGTTCACGCAAGGGTCCCGGCAAGCTGACATTGCCCTTGCCCATGAAACCCAAATTCATCGGCAAGCCGTCGGCCGCGAGCAACATGCTGTGCAGATGCCAAGGACCCGGCGTGCAGGTCGTCGCGTTCGTTCCAGCAGCCGGGCCGGTGCCGCCGCCTAGCATGGTCGTCACGCCCGACATCAGCGCTTCGTCGACCTGCTGGGGCGAAATGAAGTGTATATGGGTGTCGATGCCGCCCGCCGTCACGATCATGCATTCACCTGCGATGACCTCCGTCGCCGCGCCGATCACGATGGTCACGCCCGGTTGTATATCTGGGTTACCCGCTTTGCCGATCGCCGCAATGCGCCCGTCTTTGAGGCCGATGTCGGCCTTGACTATGCCCCAATGGTCGAGAATCAGCGCGTTGGTAATCACCGTATCGACGACATCTTTGTGCAGGCGCTGGCTTTGCCCCATGCCGTCGCGGATCACTTTGCCGCCACCGAATTTCACCTCTTCGCCGTAGATGGTGAAATCCTTTTCGACTTCAATCCAGAGATCCGTATCGGCGAGCCGGACCTGATCGCCCACCGTCGGGCCGAACATTTCGGCATAGGCATGCCTGTCCATGCGGCGCGTCATTTGGCGTTACCTTTTAGCTTACCCATCACTAATCCGTTGAAGCCATAGATCGTGCGGTCTCCGGCCAGCGCCACCAGTTCAACGCTGCGTTCCTGTCCCGGCTCGAAACGCACCGCCGTGCCGGCGGGAATGTTGAGACGAAATCCAAGGGCCTTTGCGCGATCAAAGCGCAGCGCGGCGTTGCTCTCGCCAAAGTGAAAATGGGAACCCACTTGGATCGGGCGATCGCCCGTATTCGCGACGCTCAAATTGATCAACTCACGACCTTCATTGATCTCAATCTCGCCCGTTAGTATTTTCATTTCACCGGGTATCATGGCGGCTCACTGGATGGGGTTATGAACGGTGACTAACTTGGTGCCGTCGGGGAAGGTGGCTTCGACTTGGATGTCCGGAATCATTTCCGGCACGCCTTCCATGACGTCACTCCGAGCTAACAATGTCATGCCGTAACTCATCAATTGCGCCACGGTTTTTCCTTCGCGCGCGCCTTCCATGATGGCGGCGCTGATGTAGGCAACGGATTCGGGATAGTTGAGTTTCAAACCCTTGGCTTTGCGCCGCTCAGCCAACAGCGAAGCGGTGAAGATCAGCAGCTTATCTTTTTCTCTGGGTGTTAGCTCCATGCTTTCCTCTTAGGTCGACCAGATGCGCGGGCGATGAATTGGACGGCCAAAATAATGTGGCCTTAGTTCATGCCAAATGGACTGTAGCCACATTTTAGCCTGTTCGGCGCCATGACCCAAGAACCGTACACACAAAACTTGCGGCAAAGCCGTGATGGCCACGCGCGCGTTGGCGTCGACGGCAACTGCCCTGCAAGCCGCTACCAGAGCGGCGCTTGGGGCCTTGCCCACGGCCAGCAACGTAGCGGCTACAGGGTAACCGGCAAGGCCTACAGTTGAGGCGAGCAGGGTGGAACCTCCGGCTAATTGGCCGCGTTCAAGCCACAACGGCAAGCCGTTGCGCGTGACGGTCCAAGCTTGCTTATACAAGCCCTGGGTAAAACGTTCTTGCGCGGCCACACGGCCCAACACGAGAATATCCCACGCTAAAAAATTTGCGTGATCAGCGAGATCAATGGAAATCGTTTGCTTTGCTATTGCAGAGTTAAACACAATGGCTTCTTGTGGCAACCATTCCAAATTCGCGCCCGCCGCGACGTTGATCGCGATGGTTTGCTCCGCTTGCGCACCCTCGCTGCGATACCACTTGGTGGCGCCGGGCGTGGTGATCAGCGCGTGGGCGCCGCTTTCCGCCGTCACGTTGATGGTAAGCCGATCGCCCGCCACGATCCCGCCGGGCGGGTGGACGAGTATGCTATGGCAAACATCGGGGCCCTCGGGATAAAACGGCTTTTGCACCAACAGCGGACCGTAGTGCTCGCGCTCGATTAAAACCGTGCCGTTACCGCGCTTAGCATAGCGCAGGTTAAGCCGCGCCTCCCATTCCGTTTGTGCCGGCAATTCGGCGACAATCACACCGCTAAATAGGCGCGGACGTTGCGTTCAGCCATTTCTTTTCCCTCTCCGCTCAATACGATCTCTCCGCGTGTCATGACGGCGAAAAAATCCGCCAGACGCTCTGCGAAGTCATAATACTGCTCAACGAGAAGGATAGCCATATCGCCGCGCTCGGTGAGCAGGCGTACGACGCGTTCAATTTCCTTGATGATTGAAGGCTGGATGCCCTCCGTCGGTTCATCGAGAATTAACACTTTAGGTTCGCTAACCAGCGCGCGGGCGATGGCTAATTGCTGTTGCTGTCCACCCGACAAGTCTCCACCGCGACGTTGGCGCATATCCTTCAACACGGGAAATAATTCGTATATATAATCGGGGATAGATTTTGCCTGAGCGCTTTTCTTGACGGCCATGCCCATGAATAAATTTTCTTCCACCGTCAGTCGCGAAAATATCTCTCGGCCTTGCGGCACGTAGGCCACGCCCTGGGACGCACGCTGGTGTGGCGGCAATTTGCTGATGTCGTTACCGTTCAGCGTCACCTTGCCGGACGCGATGGGCAATACGCCCGTTAAACATTTCAGAAATGTAGTCTTGCCTACCCCATTGCGACCCAGCAGCGTCGTGCATTTGCCGATCTGCAAAGATAAATTCACGTTACGCAGCGTGTGGCTGCTGCCGTAGTATTGATTGAGTTGCTCGACCGTTAGCATTATCGCCCCAGATAAACTTCGATGACCCGTTCGTCTTGTTGAACTTGGTCCATTCTCCCCTCGGCGAGTACGCTGCCTTCGTGTAACACCGTCACCTTGTTTGCGATGGACGTGACGAACGCCATGTCATGTTCGACGACGACGATGGAATGGTTGCCCGACAGTTCTTTGAACAACTCGGCGGTACGTTCGGTTTCCTCGTCGCTCATGCCGGCCACCGGCTCATCGAGCATGATGAGCTTGGGTTCTTGCATCAGCAGCATGCCGATTTCCAACCATTGTTTTTGGCCGTGGGACAATGATCCCGCCAGTTGATCCACTTGCGGGCCGAGCTGGATGAGCCGCAACATTTCGTGGATGCGGTCCTGTTGCTCGCTACTAAGCAGCGCAAATAACGAACGCCTAACACGTTTGTCCGTCTTCATCGCAAGTTCAAGATTTTCGAACACCGTGTGGCGCTCAAACACCGTAGGGCGTTGAAATTTTCGCCCTATGCCCGCGTGGGCGATTTCGGGCTCGGTCATGCGCGTGAGATCAATCGCCTGGCCAAAAAAAACCGAGCCTGAGTCCGGGCGAGTTTTGCCTGTGATGACATCCATCATGGTCGTCTTGCCTGCGCCGTTTGGGCCAATAATGCAGCGCAATTCGCCAGCTTCTATGGTGAGCGAGAGGTTATTCAGCGCTTTGAAGCCGTCGAAGCTGACGGTAACGCTGTCCAGGTAAAGAATAGGTCCATGGCTAACATCTACGTCACCTATCGTCGCCATGCGCCCGTACACGATAGACGTGCCCGAATGACCGGTATCCACGCCAGTTTGTGTGTTCATGGGGTTGCGCCTTTCAACCCGCTCGTACCGCTGAGAGACCTGGTTTCGCCGCCCTGGTTTTGCGACATGGCCGGGATTGGCGCAGGTTCCGTTTTCACGTCAGCCTTATGTTTGGGCCGCCTGAGTCCGCGCAACAAGCCGACCACGCCATGAGGCATGAACAACGTTACCGCAATGAATAGCGAGCCTAGGACGTACAGCCAATACTGTGGGAACGCGACGGTGAACCAACTTTTGGCAAGGTTGACCATGGCTGCGCCGATGAGCGCGCCGATCAACGTTCCGCGCCCGCCAACGGCGGTCCATATCGCGATCTCAATGGAATTCGCCGGTGACATTTCGCTGGGGTTGATGATGCCGACTTGGGGAACGTACAGTGCGCCGGCGATACCGCACAACACGGCGGAGAATGTCCACACGAACAGCTTGTAGGGCAGAGGATCGTAGCCGGAAAACATTACTCGGCTCTCCGCATCGCGTATGGCGGTAAGCACGCGACCCAGCTTAGACTTCACGATGTAGCGACAGGTAAGCAACGCAGCGACTAACATTATGCCGCTAATGATGAACAGCGTTGCTTTGGTCTCGGGTGCTGTGATGCGATATCCGAGTATCCATTTGAAATCAGTGAAGCCATTGTTGCCACCGAAACCCGTATTGTTGCGAAAGAACAGCAACATGAACGCAAACGTCAGCGCTTGGGTAATGATTGAAAAATAAACGCCCTTGATCCGCGAACGAAACGCGAAATAGCCGAACACGAACGCGAGCAATCCCGGAACCAGCACGACCAATAACATTGCGTACCAGAAATGATCGGTGAACGACCAGTACCAGGGATACGCTTTCCAATCGAGAAATACCATAAAGTCGGGCAAGCTGCTTTGGTACTGGCCTTCAGTCCCGATCATGCGCATGAGATACATGCCCATGCCATAGCCGCCGAACGCAAAAAAAACGCCGTGGCCCAGGCTTAATATCCCCGTGTAGCCCCAGATCAAATCCATCGCCAGGGCGACCATCATGTAGCACATGATTTTGCCAACCAGATTAATGATGTAGCTCGATACATGTAGCGGGTGTTCGGCGGGCGTGACGAGATACAACGCGGGCAAGATTATCACCACGATAAGCGCGAATATGACTAGCGCCAGCCAGCTTTTGCCGGAGTAAAGTTTCATCATGCGCATGCGCATGCTCATGCCATGGCCTCAGCGCTACGACCTTTGAGCGCGAATAAGCCCTGTGGCCGTTTTTGTATGAACAGAATGATAAACGCAAGCACTAAAATCTTCGCCATCACCGCGCCGGCGTAGGGTTCGAGATATTTGTTTACTTCGCCCAGACCGATAGCCGCGATGATCGTACCCGCCAATTGGCCCACGCCGCCTAGCACCACCACCATGAACGAATCAACGATGTAGCTTTGCCCCAGCTCCGGGCCAACGTTGCCGAGCTGCGACAGCGCTACACCACCCAAGCCCGCGATGCCGGACCCTAGACCAAAAGTCCACATGTCGATTTTTCCCGTCGGCACACCCACACAGTCCGCCATGGTGCGATTTTGCGTGACGGCGCGAACGAATAAACCGAGACGGGTTTTATTGAGTAGCGCCCACACCGCCGCGACCACGACGGCGGCAAAGGCAATAATCACGATGCGGTTGTAAGGCAGCGTTAAGCCGCTGGCAAAGCTGATGCCGCCGGACATCCACACGGGATTAGCGACTTCAACGTTTTGCGCGCCGAAGGTGGCTCGGACAGTTTGAATGAGGATGAGGCTAATGCCCCACGTACATAGCAAAGTTTCTAGCGGCCTGCCGTAAAGATGGCGGATGATGCCGCGTTCCAACGCCATGCCGACTAGAGCCGTGGCTAAGAACGCGAAGGGCACGGCAGCCGCGAGATACCAATCAATCGCGCCGGGGAAATGGTCGCGAAATAATGTCTGCATCACATAGGTTGCATAGGCGCCGATCATCAACAATTCGCCATGGGCCATGTTGATAATGCCCATTAGGCCAAAGGTAATTGCTAGGCCCAGCGCGGCCAGCAGCAGCACGCTGCCCAGACTGAGACCGTTGAATGCGTGGCTGAGCAGTTCCAGTCGCGCAAGGCGGCCTTGGATGTGATCGAGTGCATCAATGGCGGCAAGACGCACATTGCTATCAGGTTCCCGGTAGCTACCATCGGGCTTTTTCTCAGTCATAGCGGCCAGCAAGGTTTTCACATTGGGATTACTGCCGCTGGCGAGGGCATTGATAGCGGCAAGCCGTATTGTGGGATCGGTATTCCCCAAATTGATCTGCGCCTGCGTCAATTGCAAAATATCTCTAACCGTGGGGTCTTGTTCGTTAGCAAGAGCGCGATCGAGAACCGGTATCAGGCCCCCGTCTGCATTGGTTTGCAGTTGCTTTGCGGCGGCTAGGCGGACGGCCTGTTGCGGCGCGTACAACTTCAGCGCCGCCAGTGCGGCGTTGAGTTCTCGCCGCACGCGATTGTTGATATCAATGGGCGTTAGGTTTTCCGGGGCAAGGCTGATAGCCTTGGCGGTAAGCGCATTGATCACGCCGTCGCCGGCATGGATCACGATGTTGCCGTTGGGCGCCACACTCAGTGTGCCCTCCATCAGCGCCTGCAACGCTGGAATGGCGTTGCTATCGGCGGCGTCCGCAAGCTTGCCGATAGCGATAATCTTGTCATCATTTTCTTCGGCGGCCAGGCCTTTGAGCAGTTCGGCATCGAGCGCGAAACTGATTTGCGGCAAACAGAGCAATAGCCACAGCCATGACAGAAAAATTTTCACTTGGTTGCCTATCGTTATTTTTCTAGTGGAAACGGGCCGGCCCTTCACCGGCCCGAACTAAACGCACTTACTTCGTGGCCATCACCGGTTCATCCGTTTTCTTGTCGTTACCCGCAATGAACGGGCTCCAGGGGTTCGCGCGAATCGGGCCTGCGGTCTTCCAGACGACGCTGAACTGACCATCGGCTTTCACTTCTCCGATCATCACGGGTTTATGCAGATGGTGATTTTTCTCATCCATCTT
>JBDSJK010000004.1:0-7802 GCA_039917535.1 Burkholderiales bacterium | reverse complement strand
GTTGAAGTGGTTGAGCTCTTTTGGCCCTACCGTCTCAGACATGCTGACTAGGTTCGAAAGCTGAACGAGTTCACCACTACTGCTACGCACATACAATGCAGTCAGATCGCTTGGCTGCTGGCGCTTGTTGTCCTCCACTTGAACCATCACGTCGTACTGTTTACCTTCATGCTTGTAGCGAGTGACTTGACGGCCACCCAGTAGGGTTTCTAGGGTATGGCCGATTGCTTCCATAGAAACGCCCAACGCAGCCGCCTTATCACGATCGATACGCACGGCAAGTTGCGGCTTATTTAGCTTAAGATCGGAATCCAGACCCGTAAGGCCAGGATACTGACTCAACTTTGCCATCATCTTACCAACGATGCCCTGCAGATCCTCATAGCTATTACCGTAGATCACGTACTGGACTTGCTTGTCGAGAAATCCCTGGCCCAGTGAAGGTGGATTCAACGCAAAGGAAATGGCACCCGGCAGCGCTCCGAAAAGTTTCGGGGCAATTTCCTTGCTAATTTGTTGTTGTGACTTTGTGCGTTCATCCCAAGGCTTAAGCACTGCGAATGCAACACCAAGATTCACGGGATTGGGCCGATCGAGGCCGGGTGCGACCACCGCAAACATGGTTTGAATTTCAGGAATATTCTTGGCGATATCCTCGACAATGTGCATATACCCATCGGTATATTGCATGGTAGAGCCTTCTGGCGTGATTACAAACGCTAAGAAGATGCTGCGATCCTCCACTGGCGAGAGTTCATCCTTGAGTTGCGTAAACAGCCATACCATTGAGCCTGCAACAATGGCAAACATCACACCGACCACCCAACGATGGCGCAGCGTGGCGCCAAGCGCGCGCCGATAACCATTATTCATACCATTGAAGAATGGCTCGGTCTTGAGATAAACCCAGCCGTGCTGACCAGGCTTAAACAATTTTGAACACATCATGGGCGTAAGCGTCAAGGCCACGAAGCCCGAGACGATCACCGAGGTCGCAACGGTCAGCGCAAATTCAGTAAACAATTTACCCGTGTTACCCGTCATAAACGAGAGCGGGACAAACACCGCGGCCAGAACGACCGTCATGGCGATTACCGCGAAACCAATTTCCCGACTACCGACCATCGCCGCTTTGACGGGAGATAGACCCTTCTCAATGTTGCGATGAATGTTCTCCAACATCACGATTGCATCGTCGACCACCAATCCGATGGATAGCACCACCCCCAACAATGTCAACGTATTGATGGAGAATCCCAGCGCCTTAAGGAAGGTGAAGTGGCCAATGATCGAAATCGGAATTGCCACCGCCGGTATCAGCGTCGCGCGCCATTCGCGCAAGAAAAGGAAGATGACGAGAACCACAAGCCCAAGGGCGATGAAAATTGTTTCATATACTGATTTCACCGAAGCTTCGATGAAAAGAGAGGTGTCTACCGCCATCTCCAACTGCATCCCCTCCGGCAACCCAGATTGCAGACCCGGCAGCATCGCCTTCACGGCGCGCGCGACTTCCAGCGTATTCGCCGTAGATTGCTTTACGACGCCCAGCCCAAGAGCTTCATTGCCCCCGACTCTGACGACCTTGCGATTCTCGAATGGTCCCGGTGCTGCCCTGCCAACGTCCTTCAGCCGAACCGGATAACCATTCACTTCGCGAATGATCATATTGTTAAATTCTTCCGGTGAACGCAGGTCTGTCCGCGCCTGCACAGTGAATTCACGCTGCATACTTTCGATACGTCCACCCGGTGAATCGAGGTTTTGCCGATTCAACGCGTCCTCGACGTCTTGGGCGGTCAATCCTTGCGAGGCAAGCCGTTCGCGATCCAGCCACACTCGCATTGCGTACTTGCGCTCCCCGCCAATAATGACTGCGGACACGCCGGGCAATGCTTTAAGCGGATCAGTTAAATAGCGGTCGGCATAATCGGTCAAATCCATGGGAGTGAGCCGGTCGCTCGATAGGGCGATCCAGATAATAGGCTGGGCGTCGGCCTCAATCTTAGATACCACGGAATCATCGGCTGCTGCCGGCAGACTCTTGCGGATACGCGCCACTCGGTCGCGAACGTCCGCCGCTGCGGCATCCACGTCTCGATTCGTGACGAAGGTGATGGTGACTTGGCTGACCTCTTCGCGGCTTTGCGACTTGATGGTCTTGATGCCTTCTATGCCGGAGAGCGAGTCTTCCAGCGGCTGGGTGATCGCGCTTTCCATTACCTGTGCGGTCGCACCTTTGTAGACCGTACGCACAGACACTACCGGCGGGTCGATATTCGGATACTCGCGCACCGCCATGCGAGTGAACGACAGATAGCCGGCCAGCACGATGACCAGGCTCATAACAGTTGCCAGTACGGGGCGGCGAATGGAGATGTCCGACAAAATCATGGCTGTCCCTTACTTCATGAGCGAGGGTTAGCCGCCCGCTTTGGCGGCGGGTGCGACGTTAGCCGCTTTGGGTTGTGCCGACATCACTGTCACCGCAGCACCGTCCCTTAATTTAAGCTGACCGTCGGTCACGACTATATCCTTGGCGGATAAGCCCTTGACAACCTCCACCTCACCGGGACGCCGCACGCCCAGTTCAATCTTGGTCAGTGCCGCCTTGCCGTCGGCAACTTTATAGACGAAAACATCCTTGCCTTGAGGCCAGATCGCTTGTTCCGGCACAACCAAAGCAATTGGGCGCGTCGCGAGCAAAACGTCAACCCGGGCAAACATCCCCGAGCGCAACTTGGCCTCTGAATTGGGAATCCCTGCCCTGACCACGATGGTACGGGTCCTTTCGTCGACACCGGGCTCGAAAGCGTAAATCTTGCCACTGAAGCTAGCACCCGGATAGGCGTCGACGCGTATGGTTAGTTCCTGGCCGGTCTTAAGTTTGGATAGAAACATTTCCGGCACCCGGAAATCCAGCTTAAGTGCGCTCAAATCCTCTAGGGTCACAATATCGTCCCCCGGTTTCATGTAGGCGCCGGCACTGATTTTACGTAACCCGAGCACACCCTTAAATGGTGCGCGAATCTCGGTCTTGGCAAGTCGCGCCAGGATTTCCTGCTTGCCGGCCGATGCGCGCTCCAAATTACTGTTTGCTTCGTCCAGTGCTTGGCGGCTCATAAAGCTCTGTTTATACATGTCTTGCGCACGACTATAACGCTGCTGATTGAGATGGACATCGGCAGTACCTTGCGCAAGTTGCGCGCTAAGTTCCGCCGGATCAATGGACAACAGCGGCGCACCGGCATTGACTTCCTGCCCTTCATTAAAGTGAATCTTGGTCACGCGGCCCGCAATTTCGGGACGGATGACGACAGACTCTTGCGCCAGCAGCGACCCCACCGCGGTCACGCTGTCGGTCATAATAGTTTCTTTGACTTGCGCAACTTTAACCGGGATGGACGGCGGCGCCTTGCCGGCACTCGCCGTCGGAGCTGGTTTTCCGCCTGTACCTGCCTGCGGCGCCGCACCCTGCTTGGATTCTGGGCCGGTACTCGCTGCGGGCTTTACATCGCCCGGCGCGGCGGATTGAAAGGGAGGTTTGAGGCCGATACCATCAAACATTTTCTGGTACGCCAAAAATACGACGGTGACTAATACTAAGATCGCAATGGCAATGATGGAAGTTCGCTTGGATTTGCTTGGTCTGACGGAGGTGGTTTCTGACATGGATACCCTAAAATCCCTCGCAATGAGTTTATTTGAAGCCAACCAAAATTGGTTTGGAGACATACAAACTCATGTGCCATTCGAAGTAAGATTATACATACTTCATCAGTCTAAATTTTGCCGGTAAGTTAACCAGTGGACAGCCAATCACTATGAGTTGCATTGTGTTATTCAACAAACCCTACGACGTGGTGTGCCAATTCAGTGCCGATGGCCTAAATCCCACATTGAAAGAGTAGATAGCCATGCCCAAAGTTTATCCCGCCGGTGGCCTCGATACCGACAGCGAAGGACTACTGCTGTTGACCGGCGACGGCGTGCTACAGCATCGGATCAGCGATCCCGTGCATAAGTTCCGCAAAACCTATTGAGTGCAGGTAGAAGGCGTTGTTACCGAGCCAGCGCTACAACAATTAGCACAAGGCGTTGACCTTAGCGATTTCGTGACCGCACCCGCGACGGTCATGGCGATTCCCGAACCGGCGGAACTGTGACCTCGCAGCCCGCCAATACGAGTGCGCAAGGCGATTCCCACCGCTTGGCTCGCGATCACGATTAGCGAAGGCAAGAATCGCCAAGTGCGACGCATGACCGCGAAAGTCGGCTTACCGACCCTGCGCTTGATACGCTATCAAATCGGCGACTGGACGTTGGATGATCTGGCACCCGGCGAATGGACCAGCGTTCTTAAAACGGCATGAACTTGAGACCAAACACCCGCTCAACAAACCAAGCCGCAGCAATACACGCAATCACCAATGACCCTGCGACCAACACCACGCGCCGATAGAAAGGCGTTTCACGCAGCATAAACGCAAGCGGTAAGAACACGGCGACGATGGCGATCTGCCCGGCCTCGACGCCTAAGTTGAAACCGACCAACGCAAGTAACAACGTGCTCTGGGGCAGGCCCAATTCCGTCAACACATTGGCAAAACCAAAACCGTGAACGAGGCCAAACAAAAACGCGACCAGCCAGCGTTTGCCATGAACAATCGGAAACACGTTGTTCAGCGCAGCGACGACAACCGATGCGGCAATGGCTGATTCCGCAATCCAGGACGGTATGCTCACGATGTTGAGCGCAGCGAGGCTCAGTGTGATCGAGTGGGCTACGGTGAAGGCCGTGACCACCTTGAGCACTTCCCAAAACGCTTGCTTGAAGCTGCTTGCCCCGCGCCACTTGTCGCCCGCCCACACCAACACGGCGGGAAGTAACAGCGACAACAAAAACAGGATGTGGTCGATGCCGATCCAAATATGTCCAATGCCCTCGATCAAATAAGCGACGAACTGTTTCCACTTTGAGGGCTTGGTCAACTGGAAACGTTGTTCCTGCTCCGACACGCTGAAAATCGCGCTACGCGCCTGGCCGTCGCTTTGCAAATTCAACAGGCCTTTGTGCTGCTGATCAAGATCGAAAAACAACGAATATTTGAGTTCCAAAAACTCCGGCACTTTAGGACAATCGGCGGTAAAAAACATCACGGTATAGCTGCCGTCACTATGATTCTCGATTTTGTGATCGGTCACTTTGGTCGGACAAGGTTTGCCGTCGGCGGCGATCTTCAAGTGCGCAAACGAGTACGCTACAATCTCCGCGTGCTTGGCTTTGACTTCGCCCCAATCCACATTACCGTCGAGATTCTTATCAAGGCCGATCGCATAGTCGAGATCTCTTAAGGCAATATCCCATTGTCCTTGCAATTGTCCATCGGTCTGCTTTTCTTGCGTGCGCAGCGTGAGGTAGCTGTCGCTTGGTTTGTGAGCAAAGGCGACAAGCGGCGTGGTGACGAGAAACGCAAAAAACAGTTTCCAAAAAAAACGAACATGCATAAGCAAACCATCCAAATGAGCGAATTTCGCGGAAAGTGATTATACTTTTTTTACTTTCTATTTCGTTGAGTTTCATGAGCGCCGCCGACGCAATCAATATCGATGACATGCGCACACTTGCGCGCAAACGTTTGCCGAAAACCATCTTTGAATTTATCGACGGTGGTGCCCAAGACGAAATCAGCTTGCGCGCGAATCGCGCCGATTTCGGGCGCTATGCATTTCGCACTCGCATGCTGACGGACATTTCCACGCGCGATATTTCCACGAGTATCCTGGGGAAGCGATCCGCCGCACCGCTGGTGCTCGCCCCCGCGGGGCTGGCTGGATTGCTAAGCCGGCGCGGTGAATTGTCCGCTTCCCGCGCCGCGGCCCAGGCCGGGGTGCCCTATTGCTTATCCACCATGGCGACGACCACTATCGAAGACATCGCCAAAGCCTCCGACGTGACGCGCTGGTTTCAGCTCTACGTGTTGCGCGATCGCGGACTGACCAAGGCTTTCATCGACCGCGCCAAGGCCACGGGCTGCACGGCGCTGGTGCTCACCGTCGACACCAAGATGCAGGGCCCGCGCGAGCGCGATATGCGCAACGGCTTCACGGTGCCGCCGAAATTTACACTCGGCACGATGCTTGATTTTGCGCTGCATTTTCGTTGGCTCATGGATGTGGGTCTTGGGCCTAAGGTGACGTTTCGCAACTTCGAAGGCACGGCGGCGCAATCGACTAACGCCGTTACCATCACCCAATTCATCGCTAACCAGTATGACCTCAGCGTCAACTACAAAGACCTGGAATGGTTCAAGACAACATGGGGCGGACCTGTCGCCGTGAAAGGTATCCTCACCGGCGAAGATGCCCGCCGCGCCTGCGACCACGGCGCCGACGCAATCATCGTCTCTAACCACGGTGGCCGACAGTTGGATGGCGCCATATCGGCCATTAGCGCGCTGCCGGACGTAGTCGCGGCGGTCGGCGACCGCACGGAAGTCATTCTCGACGGCGGCGTGAGGCGCGGCAGCGATGTGATCAAGGCCCTGTGCCTCGGCGCACACGCCTGCATGATCGGCCGCGCGTGGCTGTACGGGCTTGCGGCGGGCGGCGAAGCGGGCGTGGCGCGTTCGCTCGATATCCTGATCAAGGAAATTGACTTGGCGATGGTGCTGCTGGGCCGCACTTCGTTGAGCGAACTGGATCGCGATATTTTGGTGGCGCGGTAAATTTTTCCCTACCCTGCCAGGAGGCACGCGCAGAGCGACTTCCAGACCATGCCACGCCACGAACCGCACCGGGATTGGGCCTTTAGGCATAGGCGAAAATACTTACTTCAAGATCCGAATACCATTGGGCGTTTGTATCTGCGCAATGAGATGTGTCTTTAGCGGCACGGCAATCGCATGCACCAACAATTCGTCTTGAAATTTAATAGCGGCAAGCAGTGCGGTAATGTTCTCCGCATGCTCATGAAATCCCTCTAAGCCCATCAAGCTGCAACCCTGATCCCGCAGGCGTCTTGCGGGATGGTCCTTGCTCTGCCATTCAATCAACGTCGGAGCAACGCCGGCAAGCGGCAGGCTGCCGTCAGCGGGGAGCGTAATCAGCCAGTTGAAACCTCCCCGACTCATGGACTCGATATTGCCGAAGCTCTCCGGCTGCACGGCTTGCGCTGCGCGTATGTCCGGGGTGCGCGCGACCCACCCGGCAAGTCGCGGTGCGGCCTTGGCGTCGAGGTTATCAAGCTCAAACCAGCGCGGCCTATCCGGTTTCAACATCCCGGGATTCACTGCGATCACTTCGAGATAAATCCGCTCGCCCAACCGCAGCAGCGCGTTGTGGGTGCCCATGGCCAGATGTTCGCCACCGGGTTGCGGTCGCACCCCCAACGCGGCTTCGACGTAGTTCACACCCATCTCTAACGAAGGCGCGGTAACAACAAGGTGATCGATATGGCTAGTCTGCATAAGTGGAAATCTATGTGTAAGTGCCATTATTCAACAAACCCAGCGCGCCGCTCACTGCGTCAATTCAGGGTAAAATCCCGCCATGCTAAACGTGACCCCTATCCCCGCCTTTCGCGACAATTACATTTGGGCGCTGCACGACGATAAAACTGCGATCATAGTTGATCCCGGCGACGCCACGCCGGTGCTGGATTTCCTGCGCGACCGCAGACTGCAGCTCGGCACTATCCTTATTACTCACCATCACAACGATCATGTCGGCGGCAATCGGGAGTTGCTGGCGCGGTTTCCCGTGCCGGTGTATGGACCCGCTGCGGAAAAGATTGACACCCT
>JBDSJK010000003.1:0-9182 GCA_039917535.1 Burkholderiales bacterium | reverse complement strand
AGCACAAAGCTGAATAGCACCGCGTTGGTGATGATGTAGAGCAGCATCGCGCTCATGCCGGCGGAATCCAGCAGCACTTTTGGAATCTGTTTGAAACTCAGATCGCGGTACACGAACACCGCGATGATGAAGGCGTACACCGCGCTCATGGCGGCGGCTTCCGTGGGCGTGAAGATACCGGAGTAAATACCGCCGATCACGACGACGATCAACAGCAATCCCCAGAAGCTTTGCCGCAGCGCCACGCCACGCTCGTGCCAACTTGCTTTGCTTAGCCGAGGGTAATTATTTTTGCGCGCCCGATACCACGTTGTGATGCCGAGCATGGTGGCCAGCACAATGCCCGGAATCACGCCCGCCATGAACAATTTACCGAGCGACGTGTTGGTGGACACGGCATACATCACCATCACGATGGAGGGCGGAATCAAAATTCCCAGCGAGCCAGACGTGGTGATGACGCCCGCGCCGAAGCGTTGCGGGAAGCCTTGCTTCACCATGGCGGGCAGCAGGATCGAGCCGATCGCCACGACCGTCGCCGGGCTCGAACCTGACACTGACGCGAACAGCGCGCACGCAAGCACGCCCGCGAGACCCAGGCCGCCATACCAATGGCCGATCATGCTGCTGGCGAAGCGGATCATGCGACGTGCGACGCCGCCGTGGGTGAGGAAATTTCCGGCGAGAATAAAAAAAGGAATCGCCATGATTTCGAATTTCTCGATACCGGTAAACAGCTTCAGCGCCACACTTTGGATCGGAATGTCGCTCATGGTGAAAAGAAACGATAGCACCGTGAGACCCAGCGCGATGGAAATCGGCATGCCGGTGAGCATGAGCGCGACCAGCAGGCCGAAAATGATCAGCGCATTCATAGGCGCGCCTCGTCCAGACCTTCGACATGGGTCACGTCGTGGTGCGGCAAGTCGCCGGTACGGTGGAAGGTCCAGGCCACCTGCAGAAAGCGAAAGCACATCAACGCCGAGCCGAGCGGGATCGCTAGGTACACGATCCACATGGGCAATTCAAGATCGGCGGACACTTGCTCCGTGTGGAACATGCCCCACACCAACTCCGCGCCGAGCACGGCGATGGTCACGGTGAACAAGGCGCCGGCGAATAGGCCGAAGTAGACAAACTTAGCCCGATTGGGCTCGCTCAGCCGATTGATCAACACATCGACGCCGACATGTATGCCGGTACGAACGCCATAGGCCGCGCCGAATTTTGCCATCCATACGAACATGAAAATGCACAATTCCTGCACCCAATTCATATTGAGCGTCAGCGCAAAATCTTGCAGCGCTGGGATCCCGGACGCGTAGCGGTGCAGCACGCCGGCGAACACGATCAGTGTAGCGACGGCCATGAGGGAGGCGATGAGCCATTCTTCCAGGTGATCGAGGAATTTCATTTTTATTGCAATGGTTTAATGAGCCGCGAGCGTATCGTGTCAGGCGCAAATGCACAACAGGGTAATGGTCATTGTTCGTGCAGGCATCGCCAGGAGCCCCGTGGATATTGGCTGATACGGCAGGCATTGCCGCGGGGCAATAGCCACGCGGCTCCTGGCAAGCTTACGTCCTATCCCTTTTTCACGCGCCATGCAGTAAAATCGCGACATGGTCCATCACAACCTAAAAGACTGGTTCGAAACGCCGCTGGGTGCCTACGTGGCGCGGTGGGAGCAAGCCTATTTTGACGAGGTCGTGGCCGATATTTTTGGCTTCAATGCGCTGCAATACGGCATGACGGAACACGATTTTCTGCACGCTAGCCGTATGCAACTAAAGTTCAGCGCCGGAACCGAAGCCAGCGCGAAGATACGGGCGGTGGGTGATGCGCTGCCGGTGGCGACGCAGAGCATGGACTTAGTCGTGTTGCCCCATGTGTTGGAATTTGCCGATGAGCCGCACCAGATTTTGCGCGAGGTGGATCGGGTGATGATGCCGGAAGGGCGTTTGATTATTGTAGGCTTTAATCCCTGGAGTCTGTGGGGTCTGCGGCAAACGTTTAGCGCTGCCGATGGCGCCTATCCATGGTGTGGCCGATTCGTTTCGCTGGTGCGGTTGAAGGACTGGTTGTCGTTGCTAGGCTTCGACGTTTCTGCCGGACGGCTGGCTTGTTACGCACCGCCGTTCGCCAAGGAAAAATGGCTCGCTCGCTTTGATTTTATGGAGCAAGCGGGTGATCGCTGGTGGGGCGTGGCCGGCGGCATTTACATGCTGCAAGCCATCAAGCGCGTGCAGGGCATGCGGCTCATTACGCCGAAGTGGGCCACGCGCCCCACAGCGAAAGGCATGGCCCAGGCGGCACAGCGCGCCGCGCGGGTGGGTGCGGCGATGCCAGATAATGTGATTCCTCTAAGAAAAGAATAAGCTACCTTGAGTGAAACAGCTAACGAACCAATCGAAATTTACTCTGACGGTGCATGCAAGGGTAATCCGGGTCCCGGCGGATGGGGCGCGGTGTTGCGCTGTGCCGGACAGCAGAAGGAAATTCACGGTGGGGAGGCGCTCACCACCAATAACCGCATGGAGTTGATGGCGGTGATTGAGGCGTTGGGGCACCTCAATCGGCCAAGCACAGTGCGGGTTTTCACCGATTCGCAATATGTCCAAAAAGGTATTAGCGAATGGCTGCCGGGCTGGAAGGCGCGCCGTTGGCGCACTGCAGCCAATCAACCGGTTAAAAACGTGGACTTGTGGCAGCGCCTTGACGTCCTTGCCGCGCCCCACAAAATTCAATGGCTTTGGGTCAAGGGCCACGCGGGACATCCGGAAAACGAGCGTGCCGATGCGTTGGCGAATCGCGGCATCAAGGCGGCTTAAACGAGATGCGGCAAATTATTCTCGACACGGAAACCACCGGCCTGGAGCCCTCCCAGGGCCATCGCATCATTGAGTTGGCGGGAGTCGAGATGCTGAGCCGTCGACCGACTGGCAATCGTTTTCATCGTTACCTGAATCCGGGGCGCAAGAGCGACGAGGCGGCGCGTAACGTGCACGGTATTGAAGATGAGTTTTTGCTAGATAAGCCCAACTTTTCCGATATTGCAAAAGAATTTATCGACTATATTCAAGGTGCCGAGTTGATTATTCACAACGCGCCGTTTGACCTGGGATTCCTCAATAACGAGTTAGCGTTAAGTGGCCTCAAGACTGTGCTGGATTACTCGGCCCGCGTGACCGACACGCTGGTAATGGCGAAGGAACTGCACCCCGGCAAACGCAATAATCTGAACGCTTTATGTGATCGCTACCAAGTCGATAACAGCAAGCGCACGCTGCACGGCGCCTTGCTCGATGCGGAACTGTTGGGCGAAGTGTACTTAGCGATGACGCGAGGCCAGGATAGCCTGATCATGGATCTGGAGCATGCGCCTGCTGCTGATCCTGCCGATCCGCTGACACGAACCCCGCACACATTGGTGGTTCAATACGCCAGCGTCGAAGAACTGGCCGGGCATGAGCAAGTTCTCAATAGCATTGCGAAGCAAAGTAAGCGCGTCACCCTGTGGCAATCGCTATCTGCCGCAAACGATGCGGCAAAGAGCGTGTAACGCGGTGTCTTTGCTGGGTGTGCGATACTAGGTTCTCGACGAGTGTAGAATAAACGAGGCGCAGCTTTGGCGACCGAGAAGTCGTGCGAACGCTGTTGCTGACTTAGCCACTCAAAAATGTGCGTGTTATTTGTTTGTTCGGATAACTATATAGACAGAAGCTGCAGTCCCGTGGAACTGTGGTGTTTGGGTTGTGCTTTTAATAATTGGCTGATAAAAAGAAATCGTTTGCGATGGACTTGATGGCATCTAGCGCTTCGCATTTGCTCGCCCGCACGCGGGTTATGTGCCCGGTGACGCTGCCCCTTGCGTGGGCGGTCGCCGCAATGGGAGCGCAAGCGTGATGAGAGGCTGGAGCATCAAGTGGCGCGTATTGCTGATTGCCCTGGTTCCTCCGCTCATTATAGCGTTGCTGTTGGCTTTCTATTACACAAAGATTCGTGTGGCCGAAGTTGAAGCGTCGCTGCGTGATAGGGGGTACGCCCTCGCGCGGCAGTTGGCGCCAGCTTCAGAGTATGCGTTATTCACGCGCAATCGAGAAATCCTCCAAGATCTAGCGGACACCACCAAGCGGGAAGCGGATGTGAGCTTGGTGACGGTCTCGGATACCGCTGGGCAGTTTTTAGCCATTAGTGGTGACGTGGAACAGCGCCAAGTTCTCAGCAAAAAGCCTTTGGGCATCAGCCTGGGTCTGCTTGAATATCCTGAACTGCTGTATTTCAGCGCACCGATTCGGCGCTCCCTCGCGGCAATAAATGACATTCAGAAGGAATCGCCGTCCGGTGGCCCGCCTATAACGAGCAACACTCGCGTGCTGGGTTGGGTGAATATCTCAATGAGCAAAACTTCGACGGCCCAGCGCCAGCGCGAGATTTTGCTCAACAGCGGCATGATCGCCCTTGCCAGCATTTTTGTTACCGCATTGCTCGCGTTGCGGCTGAGTGTCGGCATTACTCGCCCGATTCGTCGTCTTGTTAGCGCGGTCGATCAAATTACCAAGGGAGATCTGGATGTGCAGGTTCCCGATAAGGCAGGTGGCGAATTGGCGGCGCTTGCCCGTGGCGTGAACAGCATGACGCGATCGCTCAAGGCTGCACAGGAAAATTTGCAGGAAAAGATCGACATCGCGACCGAGCAGCTTTCTTATCAGGCAAGTCACGATATTCTCACCGGGCTGATCAATCGGCGCGAATTTGAAACCCGCTTGGAGCGTGTTCTGACTAGCGCGCAGCATCACGGCAGTGTGCATGCATTGTTCTTTCTAGATTTAGATCAGTTCAAGATCGTTAACGATACTTGCGGCCATGCCGCAGGTGATGAGTTGCTGCGCCAGATTGCTTACCAATTGCGTCAGAAGATTCGTGATCGCGACACCCTGGCGCGCATTGGCGGCGATGAATTCACGGTGTTGCTGGAAAATTGCCACCTGGACGATGCGGTTCAGGTAGCTCAGCAATTACGCGAAACCGTGCAGAATTTTCGCTTTGCGTGGCAGGAAAAATACTTTGCGATCGGCGCCTCCATTGGTGTAGTGATGATTTCCCATAGCAGCGAAAGTGCGGCGGTGCTGCTTAGCCAAGCGGATGCAGCTTGTTATACGGCTAAGGATCTCGGCCGCAATCGGATTTATGTATTCAATGAAGACGATGCCGCGCGCAGTGCTCGAGTTGGCGCGATGGAATGGGTGACGCGCATCACCCATGCTTTCCAGGAGAACCGCTTCCTGCTTTATTGCCAGTCGATTTTGCCGCTGCGAGGCGTGAAGGAAAGCGATCCGTATTTCTACGAGATCTTGTTGCGCATGCGCAACCAAAACGGAGAAATCATCTCGCCCATGGCGTTCATCCCGGCGGCGGAACGATTCAACCAGATGCCGACGATTGATCGTTGGGTGATCAAGGAAAGTTTTTCGATGTTACGCCGATTGATGCGTACCCACGGCAACGGGTTGACTACGGTGTTTTCGATCAACCTTTCCGGCGCTTCGCTTTGTGACGAAAAATTTTCTGTATTTCTTCAAGAGCAACTCACCCAATTTGATATTCCGCCGCGTAATATTTGTTTCGAGATAACGGAAACGACGGCCATCAGCAATCTTACGCAAGCGGTGGTGTTGATTCAACATTTCAAGCGGCTCGGTTGTAAATTTTTACTCGATGATTTTGGTGCGGGTCTGTCTTCGTTCAATTACCTGAAGCATTTGCCCGTTGACGGTATCAAAATTGACGGCGCATTTGTGAAGGGCATGGCGACCAACCGCATGGATTACACCATGGTCGAGGCTATTAACAGCATCGGCCATGCCATGGGTTTGAGCACCACGGCGGAGTTTGTGGAAGACGATGCGATCATGCGCAAGCTGCTGGATCTCGGCGTCGATTATGCCCAAGGCAACTGGGTGCAACGGCCACGCGCCCTGGAGGAGTGGTTCGCCAATGACATCGATAGCCGCAAGAACGTTGATCTCAAGTTGAGACTCATCACCCGCGCCGCAGATCATTAATTCTATTTCTAAAGCAAAAATTGCCGGCTTCGCCTTGCCGTATATTTGCACTGCCTGTCTGTGGCTCTCCGTCGCGTCCTTTTTGATTTAGGACTGGAATAACGCACAGGGCGTTTATAATAATCAATCTGGTAGCGTTTAGGTTGTTATGAAAGTGCTTGGATTCGCCGGTTTTTCCGGCAGCGGTAAGACGACCTTGATCGAGGCTGTGATCCCTCAGTTGGTACAACGCGGTCTACGCGTGTCGCTGATCAAGCACGCACACCATGAGTTTGATGTCGATCAGCCGGGTAAGGATTCCTATCGCCATCGCGCGGCCGGCGCGACGCAAGTGTTGGTGTCTTCGCGGCTTCGCTGGGCGCTCATGCATGAGTTACGCGAGGCGCCCGAACCATCGCTTAAGGATCACCTGACACGGATGACCGAGTGTGACATAGTGCTCGTTGAAGGCTATAAACACGAGCCGATCGCAAAGATTGAAGTCCATCGCGCCGCAGTGCAGGCGCCGTGGTTATTTCGGACCGATTTGAATGTCGTCGCCATCGCAACGGATGAGGTGCTAGAAACGCGTTTACCACGACTCGACTTAAATAGCCCGAACCAGGTGGCGGACTTCATCGCGAAGTATGTTTTGTCACCCGCTTCACAATTGAACAAACTAACCCAAGTATCATGATCAAAATTTTCTATTTCGCGCGCATCAAAGAAAACCTGGGCCTGGGCCAAGAGGTGATCCCGTTACCCGCCAGCATCACCACCGTCGGCGCGCTAACGCAGTGGCTCGGTGAGCGCGGGGTACCGTGGCAGACTGAGTTGGCCGCCGGCAAAGCGTTGCGAGTGGCGGTAAATCAGTCCATGGTTTCGCTGTCTGCCGTCATTCAAGATGGTGACGAGATCGCGTATTTTCCGCCCGTTACAGGAGGTTGAAATGACGGTCCGCGTGCAGGTTGAAGACTTCGATTGCGGATTTGAAATCGCACAGCTGCGCAGAGGGAATCCGAAGATCGGCGCGATCGCGAGTTTTATCGGCGTGGTGCGTGACATCAATGAAGGCGATGAAGTGGGCACGCTGACGCTGGAACATTATCCGGGTATGACGGAAAAAGCGTTGGAAGAGATTGCCGCCCAGGCACACACACGATGGGACATTTACGATGCGCTGGTTGTCCATCGTGTCGGGCGCATGCTGCCGTTGGATCAAATTGTGCTTGTCGTGGTGACTAGTGCCCATCGCGGCGAGGCGTTCGCCGCCTGCGAGTTTTTAATGGATTATCTGAAAACCCAAGCGCCGTTTTGGAAAAAAGAAGACACGGCGCGAGGGGCTCGTTGGGTGGAGGCGCGAGAATCAGACGATGTTGCCGCCGCCCGTTGGGAATCTAAATAATTGCTAAATCAAAATTTACTTTGACGGCTTCGCCTTGCCATGCATCTGCACGGCCTGCGGCTCACCTTCGCGTCCTTTTCGATTTAGAATTAGAAATGGAATTACATCCAAACCAAACTATGAGACCGGCCATAAACCTCATGGATACTGGCTCACAGCCCTGTAGTGTCTGAGCGCCGCTCTGGGATTGCTTGCTAGACAGGGCCACCGGGAATTCTTAAGATAGAATGAAAATGCCAGCGAGGACTCGCTGGCATTTTTACTGAATGCTTTGTGTTAGGGTGCCGCGACTGGCACAAAGCGCACCGCGTCGGCAGTTGCAACACCGTTGCTTGCCTTCAGTTCAACAAATCCCGTTTTGCCCGCTGCCAGGTTATAGCGGCCGTGCAGCATCCATTTCCCACCGTTGACTTTTTGATCGAAGTATTTGACGCTACTTCCCCCGGCGTAGTTGACCGTGATGGGCACTGCCGAAGAACGATTAGCGTTGCTGGTGTACCACACGTAGACATCATAGTTTCCAGACGTGGAAACGTTGGGCGTCCAGCGATAAGAATCCGCCGTGCTGCCGCAACTGTATAGCGAATGGGCGCCGTAGTATCCGGTCAGCGACGACTTGCACCAGGTGCCGGTAAATGCCCTTCCGCCCGTGGTGTCCAGTACGCCTGGGTCAGCATTGTCCACAATGATTTCCGTAGCAGCAACAGTCCCGTTAAAGACGTTGACGCTAAGCGTTGTCGAGCTCCCGATATTGCCGGCAGTATCGTACCCTTTGGCGACCAAGCTTGCCGACCCATCGCTAAGTTTGCTGGTATCCCAGCTAAAACTATAGTCTGGTGTTAAATCGCTGGCAACGAGGACGCCATTGGCATACAGGTTAACTTTGGTAACGCCGACATTGTCTGTCGCGCTGACATTGACCGGAACAACGCCACTTACCGTTCCAGAACCTGGCGACGTGATAGCAACTTGCGGTGCCGTTACGTCGGCAGTTTGTGCGGTTTTTAAACTAACGGCTTTTTGTACAGCGGCTGCGGCGTTGATGCGACCCGTACCATAGTACTGATCGAAGCCCGCCGTACCCAAATCCACAGCGGTTGTTTTGAGAATATTCTCAAGGTCGGTGGGGCTGAGTGCGGAGTTCGCAGACATCATTAACGCGACTACCCCGGCGGCGATGGGGCTGGAAAAGGATGTTCCGCTTACCGCCGCATAACCACCACCTCGGGTTGTCGTCCAGATGCCGGAGCCCGGCGCAGCCACATCCACATAAGGCCCGAACGAAGACCAACTTGTCAGCGTATCCGTTGAACCTGTAGCAGACACAGAGATGAGTGCGCTGTTTGCCGCTGTATTGTCAATCACGCCCGAGTTACCGGCGGAATTGACGACGATGCCGCCCTTGCTCTTGAGATAATTTGCTGCGCTTTGGATCGTAGCACTGCCTTGCACCGCATAGCTGATGTTGACCACCTTGGCGCCATGGTCGGCAGCCCAATAGATGCCGTTGGCAATGGTGCTGTAATATGCGTAACCACTCGTATCACTGATCCGCAGCGGCATGAGCTTGGCGTTCCAAGCGACGCCGGTCACGCCCACACCGTTGTTGCTGGCCGCTGCAGCGCTGCCTGCAACTTTGGTGCCGTGTCCGTAAACGTCTGTGGTATCGCCATTGTTGTCATACATGTTCCAGCCTGCCACGAGCTTACCCTGTAGGTCTGGGTGAGATGCGT
>JBDSJK010000002.1:0-10383 GCA_039917535.1 Burkholderiales bacterium | reverse complement strand
CGAGTTGTTGCCGGCTGTCTATTCAGCCCCTGACTAGAACGGCTGCGCAGGCGTGAGGGAGGCTTTGCAAAGCAGCGCGCGGTGCGCATCCTGGGACTGCGTTCAAGGCCCGCCCGCGTAATAGCGGCCGACCCGAGTGATTTGAATCCCCGCCTCGGCCGCGTCCTTAGGTTGGATCGCACGGGGGGCCTGCTCGACGCGGGGGTAGTCTTTGCTCGCCGCGCCGTGGGCTCGGCTTTTGTCGAGGCTGAGCTTCTTAGGCGTTCCGCCCGGGGGATAGACCTCGGCTCCCAACGCCCGCGGGTTCCCCCGGTAGCGGGCGTTCCCGGAACGCCCCTGCCCGAGGCGGGGTGTAGTGGAGCCCGCCTCGGTTCAGGCGGAAAGGATCGACTTCCACTCCGTGTTCGGCGCGCCTCTCTTCGCCGGGCCGATCCCTCATCGGAGAGGCCCCCTACCCGCTGACGCCCCAGCGGAGGAGATCGCGCTCGACTGGGCGGCCGTTGAAATCGATCCTGATATCGGCAGCGGTGGCTTGTTCCCGGTCAGCTTACTCACTCTCGGCAACGCTTCAAAGTTTGCGACAGAACCTTCACATATCCTTTAGAATCGAACGTTACCTGGCGAATTCGCCAAAATAAATTTTAACTATCATGACTAGCTCCGAAATCCGACAAAAGTTTCTCGATTACTTTGCCCACAACGGCCATCAGATTGTGGCGTCCAGTCCTTTGGTGCCGGGCAACGATCCGACTCTGTTGTTTACCAACGCTGGAATGGTGCAGTTCAAGGATGTGTTTCTTGGGCAAGACAAGCGTGCATACAACCGCGCGACGACTTCGCAGCGCTGTGTGCGCGCCGGCGGCAAGCACAATGATCTGGAAAATGTCGGTTACACGGCGCGGCATCATACGTTTTTCGAGATGCTCGGCAACTTCAGCTTTGCTGATTATTTCAAGAAGGACGCGATCAAGTTCGCTTGGGAATTGATCACCAAAGAGTACGGCCTGCCGAAAGAAAAACTCTGGGTGACGGTTTATCAGACTGACGACGAAGCCTACAACCATTGGGCCAACGATATCGGCGTACCCAAGGATCGCATCGTGCGCATCGGCGACAAGCCCGGCGGCAAACGTTACGAAAGCGACAATTTTTGGCAGATGGGCGACACGGGGCCGTGTGGTCCGTGCAGCGAAATTTTCTACGATCACGGCGAGGGAATTCTTGGCGGTCCGCCTGGTTCAACGGATGCGGATGGCGACCGCTATATCGAGATTTGGAATCTCGTGTTCATGCAATTCAATCGCGATGAAGCCGGCACCATGCATCGGCTGCCAAAACCTTCCGTCGATACAGGCATGGGGCTGGAGCGGATTTCCGCGGTGTTGCAGCATGTACACAGCAACTATGAGATTGATTTATTTCAAGCGCTGATCAAAGCAGCCGCGCGCGAAACCAGCACGAAGGATTTGTCGAATAATTCGCTGAAAGTGATTGCCGATCACATCCGCGCTGTGAGCTTTTTGATTGTCGACGGTGTCATTCCCAGCAACGAAGGTCGCGGCTACGTGCTGCGGCGTATTGCGCGGCGCGCCATGCGGCATGGCTATAAGCTTGGCCAGAAGGGTTTGTTTTTTTACAAGCTAGTCGGCACCTTGGCCGAGGTGATGGGCGATGCGTATCCAGAATTGCGGACCAATCAAACTCGTATCGAGCAAATCATCAAGGCCGAAGAAGAACGCTTTGCCGAGACGCTCGAACACGGTATGAAAATTCTGGAAAGCAAACTTGCCGGTGGCGAAAAAATGCTGGACGGCGAAACGGCCTTCATGCTTTACGACACCTATGGTTTTCCGTTGGATTTGACCGCCGATATCACTCGCGAGCGCGGCGTTAGTGTGGACCAGGCGGGATTTGAAATCGCCATGAAACAGCAGCGCGATCAAGCGCGCGCGGCGGGCAAATTCAAGGTGGCAGCGGGGATTGAATACAAAGGCGACAAGACAAAATTTGTCGGTTATGAAAAATTAACGCAAGAGAGCAAAGTCATCGCGTTGTATCGCGATGGCGTGAGCGTGGATCAACTCAACAGCGAAGAAACCGGCACGGTGGTGCTGGACACGACACCGTTTTACGCCGAGTCCGGCGGCCAGGTGGGCGACGAGGGCGAGTTGATGCATGCGGACTATCGTTTCGCGGTGCGCGATACGCAGAAAGTTCAAGCGGACGTGTTTGGCCATCAAGGTGTGTTGCTCAAGGGAACAAAACCCATGCGCGTGGGCGACAGTGTGAGCGCACAAGTGAACGAAGACATGCGAGGCCGTACCATGCGAAATCATTCGGCGACGCACTTGATGCACAAGGCGTTGCGCGAAGTGCTCGGCAGCCACGTGGCGCAAAAAGGTTCATTAGTGGACGCATATAAAACACGCTTCGATTTTTCTCATCAGGCAGCGATCAGTGCAGAAGAGTTGTCGCGCATAGAAACAATCGTTAACGGCGAAATTTTGGCGAACGCCGCGACGCAAGCGAAAGTGATGTCCATCGAGGCCGCGCAAAAAACCGGCGCGATGATGTTGTTCGGCGAAAAATATGGCGACGAAGTGCGCGTGCTTGAGATCGGCTCGTCGAAAGAATTGTGTGGCGGCACCCACGTGGCGCGTACCGGCGACATTGGCCTGTTCAAGATCTTGAGTGAGGGCGGCGTGGCTGCAGGAGTAAGGCGCATTGAAGCGACCACCGGCGTGGGTGCATTGGAATATGTGAAAAAACTGGACAACACATTGAACGAAGTTGCGTTAGCGTTGAAATCGCAACCGGGGGAACTCACGCAGAAAATCGGCGCAATGCTCGATCAAGTCAAAACTTTGGAGAAAGAACTTGCGCGCTTGAAATCGAAAATGGCGTCCAGCCAGGGTGACGATCTCGCCGACCAAGCGCAAGACGTGAAAGGTGTAAAAGTCCTGACCGCGCAAATGGACGGCGCGGATGTGCAAGCGTTGCGCGAGACCATGGACAAGCTCAAGGATAAACTCAAATCCGCGGCGATCGTGTTGAGTAGTGTCGCCGATGGAAAAGTCACATTGATCGCCGGTGTGACGGCGGATCAAATCAGTAAAGTCAAAGCGGGCGAATTAGTGAATTTTGTCGCGCAGCAAGTCGGCGGCAAAGGCGGCGGGCGGCCCGACATGGCGCAAGCGGGCGGCACCGATCCGGCCAATTTACCGAATGCGCTTGCGTCCGTGGCGGAGTGGGTTGGTCAGCGCGTTTAGTCCACCGCGCGAAGGATCATCATCGCTAAACGTAACCAAATAGTAGGGCTCGTTGGGTGGCTGTTGTTGACCTTTGCTGCGGCGTCCATAGGCGCCTTCTTCATGCCTGGCGAGTGGTATGCGGGTCTCATCAAGCCAACCTGGAATCCACCGAATTGGATTTTTGGCTCTGTCTGGACGGTGCTTTACATCATGATGGCGGTCGCCGCGTGGCTGGTGTGGCGCGCAAAAGGTTGGAAAGGCGCGGGCTTTGCGCTACAGCTTTACATTGCGCAACTCATCGCAAACGCTTTGTGGAGCTATTGTTTTTTCGGCTTGCAAAAGCCGTTCATCGCGTTGCTCGATATCCTCGTGATGTGGCTATTAATTCTCGCAACCATCATTGCTTTTTCACGAATCAAGCCACTGGCGGCGGGGTTGCTCGTGCCTTATTTTCTGTGGGTGTCGTTCGCGGCGTTTCTTAATTTTACTATCTGGCGAATGAACAGTTAATGCAATATTGCCAGGAATGCCAAGCCGCGCGTCGCCAATGTCGTCATACCCGTATAGGGGACAATGTCCCCGCGAAGGGTGGAGCAGGGGTTTAGGTTTGGACACAAACCGCCTGCGTAACGGTTCGGGCTTGCAAGCGCAAATGCGCGCTGCAAGCGGGGATCCAAGTAGTTTTGCGTGAGAAATTGGATTCCCGCCTTCGCGGGAATGACGCGATCTTAGTAGTAGGATGTCGTCTTAACTGGAAAGCATAAACAATTTAATTTCGAGGATTAGGAACAATGGCAGCTTATTTAATTGCGGATGTAGATGTAGTCGACCACGCATTATTCGAAGAATACCGTGCCGCTGTGCCAGCCACTATTGCGGCCTACGGCGGCAAATACATCGTGCGCGGCGGCAAAACAGAAGTCGGCGAAGGAACCTGGCAACCCAAGCGCATGATCGTCCTCGAATTTGAGAGCATGGAACGACTTAAAGCCTGGTACAACTCGAAGGAATACGCCCCGCTTATGGCGATGCGTATCAAAGCCGCGCGGACGAATGTGGTTATGGTTGAGGGGGTATAGTCCTTGGCGAGGTATAACGATGACTGCTTACACAAATTACAACATTGTATAAAGGGTAAATTACACATATATGTGTACACGTTATCCGTGTAAAGTTTCTGCCGTGAATCTGACCCTGTCTATTGATCAACGCGTCGCAGAGGACGCTCGTAAGGCCGCCCAAGCCATGGGCAAGAGCCTCAATCAAGTGATGCGCGAATACCTCGAACAACTGGCCGGACACGAGGCCCTCGAAGCAGAAATTGCCGAGTTGCGCGCGTCGTCTGCTCAAGGTAGTTCGGAGGGTACCCGATTCAATCGCGAAGACGTTTACCAGGATCGCTTGGATCGCTAGCGTGGCGCGTAGTTTTTTTGATACCAATATCCTGCTCTATAGTGATGATGCCTTTGACCCGCGCAAAAACATAATCGCCATCGATCTTATCGCACGGCACCGGGCCAACCGCGAAGCCGTGCTTTCCATCCAGGTTTGCAGGAATACTTGTCAACGCCGTGAGCAAGCTCAAGGTCGATGTTGTTCTCGCCCGTCGGCGAGTGGAATTATTCAGCCGCTTCGAATTGGTTCTGCCCGATGTGTCATTACTACTGGCTGCTATTGATCTGCAACGCCTTAACAGCATTTCGTTTTGGGACGCGATGATCGTCCAAGCGGCACGAGTTGCAGGCTGCGCGACACTGTTTTCTGAGGATCCGAATGCCGGTCAAACGATAGCTGGTGTCAAAATCGTGAATCCGTTTCCGAGTGTCTAAAGGGTGAAAGTTTTCATCGATCACGGAGTGAGAACGAAACTCTAGTATGCCGATGACAACATGAAACGTGATCACATCCCAGATCCTTGCCACCACATACGTTATTACTTCGGGAATATCAAAGGACGACGCCATCGTATTTGCCTTCATTCGTCGGAAAACGTTTCACTTTTCCGACCCACAAGATCTATTTATCCCGACCGTTCCCATAAATAAATCGAGCCCACTTTAGCCTTCAATTGAGGGTGATGGCCATCACACCCGCGTTAGGGTGGACTAAAACATCAATTGCGGCATTATTCATTGCAACGATTCTTTCACAAAATCTAATCGGTCTTGGCCCCAAATAACTGGTCGCCCGCAAAAAAACTTGGGGCTCCAAAAACGCCTTTCTCAACCGCTTGGGTGGTGGCCGCTTTGAGGGCATCTTTAGTACTCTGCTCATTCGTTAAAGCCCAGAGTGCCAGAGGGTCAAATCCCTCTTTGGCCAGTGCAGTACGGACGATAGCAGGATCATTCATATTGAGCGCGCCCACCCAGATAGCCTTGAACATAGCATCGCAATAGGCCATGAAGCGGGGATCATTGCAAAGCTGCAAACCCACGGCGCCACGCATCAGCGTGAGCGTGTTGATGGGGAAGTGCGGGTTGGTGTTGAGCGGCACACCATAGCGTTTGGCAAAGCGTGCAAAGTCGATAAACGTGTATTTTCCCTTAGCGGCAATGGTGGCGGGCGAATGGTTGCCTGTCGCTTGAAAAACGCCCCCAGCAGCATGGGTTTGTAGAGCACGCTAGCCTGTCTGTCAGCTTGCAGTTGGGGCAATTGCGTCCACGCTAAATAGGCCGCTGGGCTACCGAAGTCGAACCAGTATTCAAACGTTTTCATTAGAACTTCTCCATATAAGGTCGCAAGTCCAGCTCGTGTGTCCATGCATCTCGCAGTTGCTGGTGCAAAAGCCAATATTGATCGGCACTGTGGTCGGGGTTGACGATGCCGTCTTATGCTTTGAGGGCATAGCGTTCGGGGAAGGTGTCACGGATAAAGGCGGTGTCGATAGCGCCGTCGATGATCACATGAGCCACGTGGATGCCGCGTGGGCCGAGCTCACGTGTCATACTTTGGGCAAGCGCTCTCAGGGCATGTTTGGCTCCTGCAAATGCAGCGAAGTTGGCTGAACCGCGCAGCGACGCGGTGACACCCGTGAAGATCATAGTTTGTTTGCGTTGTGGCGATGAGCGCGCCACCATGCGTTTGGCCACTTCGCGACCGTTGAGAAAACCGCCAAAGCACGCCATTTCCCAGATTTTGAAATACTTTCGTGCTAATTCTTCCAAAATACTGCTGGGCGCATTGGCTCCGATGTTAAACACCAGCACTTCAATTGGGCCGATGGTCGATTCAATCTGTTCCACCAGCGCTACCACTTCTTCTTCCTTGCGTGCATCCGAGGCAAATCCGTGGGCGATACCGCCATCGGCTTTGATCTGCTCGAGCAGAGTTTGCAACTTCTCCAAGCTGCGCCGTGTCACGCAGGTCGCATACCCTTCTTGCGCAAAGCGCCGGGCAATCGCACCGCCAGTGGCATCGCCTGCACCGACGATGAGGGCGACTTTGGCTTTGTTCACGGGTTTTCCTTAGTGAAAGAAAGTCATTTTAGCCTCTCTTGAATTCTGAGTGGGTACACGTTGCAGAAAGTAGGCGCGGAGATGGGGTAACGACATGATTGCTTTGTGGCTGAAGAGCCACATGGAGATTGCCTCCCAGGCATGCAATGCCTGAGAGCCGCGCTGGATAAGGCGTTCCAGGCAGTGCCGTGCGAGTCCTAACCATTTATTTTTCGTTCCGCCGAGCTTCGCGGTATGATGCCGGCTGTTCTGGCTCATGAATTAATCAACTAATACTGAGGAAAAAACCATGCCTATCGAATACAGTCAAACCGTCCGTCAACTGCAGGACAAATTTGCCACCCGCGCCATGGCAGACCGCATCGCCGAATTCGCGGCGCCCGTGATCATTCCCGAAAACAAGGCGATGATCGAGGCAATGGATATGTTTTTCCTCGCCACCGCCGATGCACAGGGGCGCCCGCAGGTATCGTACAAGGGCGGAGATCCGGGATTTGTGAAGGTGATGGACGACACCACCTTGGCGTTCCCGATTTATGACGGCAATGGCCTGTGGCTCAGCGCCGGTAATATGACGGCGAATGCGAATGTTGGCTTGTTGTTTATCGACTTCATGAATCCCTATCGCGTGCGCGTGAATGGCACGGCGTCGATCAAGGACAACGATCAGCTGATGAACCAGTATCCCGGCGCGATCATGGTGGTGCGTATCGCGGTGCGTGAAATCTTTTCCAACTGCCCGCGCTATGTGCACAAGATGCAGTTAGTGAAACGTTCCAAGTTTGTACCGAAGACCGGCGTGGATACGCCTAATCCGGTGTGGAAATATTTGAACGCGGTTCAGGATGTGTTGCCGGAGAAAGACGCGAAATCTGTGGCGAGCAGTATTCAGAGCGGCAAGGAAAAAATGCGCGAATTGGATATGACGAAGACCATACGCGAGCAGATTGCTGAACCTGATTAACTGTGAGTAACACAGACATCATTTCAGTTTCTTGTAGTCAAAAAGCCTTTCAATAGAAATTCCGTCGACGAATTTCTATTGGCTAGGAATCCACTGATTTCCTGCGAGAAGGGTTGTTCCTGCCCAAATAATTGAGACTTTGGCTTCACAGTTTTCATGCAAAACACGCTCAGTAAATTGAAACAAGGTGTGTTGTACACACAGCTCGATGGCCCTAGGCCAGCCCCTCGTCTCGAGTCTGGATACGTTCATATCGATCACCCTGCCTGGATGATCGATCCAAAACCCTCATTTCAACCTCATATGATATGCCATAGGAAGTACGCGCACGTTTCAGCCTCTCATGAAACACTAAATAACTACATGATGTGACTCGGTTTTTATGTTGGACTGAGTTCGATTGGTGTGAGTCGGTATCCCATCGCAGTAGCCTTGCGGTTCAGGTTGTGAAGAATTCTTTGTTGGTAGCGTTCTTCGTAGTAGTCCTGTCCTTGATCGAGGTATTCGGTGCCCTTGGTGAGTAAGGTATAAATGGGTCGGGCGAGCTTGTGGGCGGTCGCCCGAATGGCCTTGGGCTTGTCCAGTCGACTGCAGAGGCGACGGTAGTAGGCGCCGAGGGCCGACTCACTATGGCGCAATGAAACAGCCGCCATGCGCAGCGCCTGTGCAAGGCGATTGGCGGTGCGCTTGCTTGCTGCCGACAGCACCTTTCCACCAGAGATCTTGGTTCCTGGGCAAAGACCCAGCCAAGAGGTGAACTGCTTGACACTCTTGAACCGTGAGAGGTCGGGACCCACTTCGGCGATGACTTTGAGCGCGGTCCCAGTGTCGACGCCGTCGATACGCGTCAGGTCCACCCCGCAGGCGCGAAATAGCGCGCTACGCAGATCAAACTTGGCCAGGTTACGGGGCCGTCCGCGCCGCTGGGAGGGTTCGGCCGGCATCTCGTGACACGCCAAGCGGTTCAGGACCAACGCCAACTGTTGATCACATTCGTCCAGGGTCGTTCCGTACGCATCGTACAACGCCATCGCCTGCTTGAGCGCAAATAAATGCTCCTCACGCCAGTTCCCCTGCAGGGATTTGACGATGTCCGCTTCGCTGGCACGAATGCGCTCATTGCGCAGCTTAGCCAGCTTGACCGGATCGCGCTCTCCGGCAAGAATCGCGCGGAGGATCTTTTGTCCCGTCTCGCCGACGAGATTGGAAATGACGTTATCAAGTTGAACGTTCATCTGCGCAAGGGCCTTTTGCATGTGTTGAACATGCTGCGCCTGGTATTTGGTTAGCATGTCCCGCTGCCGTGATATGACCGCAGCACACAGATCTCGTCCGTGGGCCGAAACGCCCCTGACAGCAGCCCATAGCTCATGAGTTGCTGCAACCACTGGCAGTCGAGAACGTCCGATTTGCGCCCCGAAACATTCTTGACGTGGCGCGCATTGACCCGGTGCACGATGAAACCACGCGAATCGAGCAATTCATATAACGGGACCCAGTACACGCCCGTTAATTCCATCGCCACGATGTCTATGCCAAATTCTTTGAGCCACGTCGCCAAAGCCTCCAGGTCGTCGCTGAAACTTCGGAATTCGCGTACGGGTCGCTCGTCACGGTCCGGCGGCACCGCCACAAAATGACTCGCTGATCCAATGTCGATTCCCGCTGCGTTGGGATGAGCGACTTCCAATCTTCGTATTCGGTTGCGACCGGCCATTCGTTCCTCCATGAGTGAATCTGAATATCGCGCTGGTTTGGGTGCGTCGTTGTACTCACTCTCTCATACGGGATGTCCGCCTCATAGACTCACCAATGTCGCCGACGTGACCCTAGACCATGCTCCTATACGGGCAAACTACGCACCAATGGCTAATCGGTCTTCACCAGCACGGCATTCCAGCTTAATACAGCGCACGGCACCGCGCCGTGTTTCTTCGCGCCGCCCGCCCGCCGAAGAGCGGGTCGTTGGGCTCCTATGCCGTTGGAAGAGACTTCTAGTTGCCGCAACCCCCGGATTTTTAGTACAATACCCAGTTAACCTGATCGAAAAGCATGGGCTGATCGCAGGTAATTCACACGTCCGTCTCAATAAGGGTGCTCCTGAAGTGCAGTTTGGCTTGAGGGGCTTGTAGCGGCGGGCGGCGGACTAACCCTTAAACATTGGAGAATTAGATGTCAGTAACAATGCGGCAAATGCTGGAAGCCGGCGTGCACTTTGGCCACCAAACGCGCTTCTGGAATCCAAAGATGGCGCCTTACATTTTTGGCCATCGCAACAAAATTCATATCGTTAATCTGGAAAAAACGCTTCCGCTGTATCAGGACGCGATGAAATACATACGCCAGCTTGCGACGAACAAAGGCACGATTTTGTTTGTCGGCACCAAGCGTCAAGCCCGCGAGATCGTCAAGGAAGAGGCAAGTCGTTGCCAATCGCCCTATGTGGATTATCGCTGGCTGGGCGGCATGTTGACGAACTTCAAAACCGTCAAAGGTTCGATTAAGCGTTTGAAGGAAATCGAGCAGATGCAGACCGACGGTTCATTCGAAAAAATCTCCAAGCGCGAGGCTTTGCAGTATCAGCGCGAACTTGAAAAGTTGACGCGCAGCTTGGGCGGCATCAAAGATATGGCGGGACTGCCCGATGCGCTGTTCGTGATCGACACGGGTTATCAGAAGATTGCGTTGACGGAAGCTCGGACGTTGGGTCTTC
>JBDSJK010000001.1:0-5422 GCA_039917535.1 Burkholderiales bacterium | reverse complement strand
GCTAATCCGGCATCGGCCGCTCCTTGGGCGTGAGGTCTTACGATCCCCCACTTTCCTCTTTCGAGCGTATGCGGTATTAATCCGGCTTTCGCCGGGCTATCCCCCACTCTAGGATACGTTCCGATGTGTTACTCACCCGTGCGCCACTCGCCACCAGGGTTACCCCCGTGCTGCCGTTCGACTTGCATGTGTAAAGCATTCCGCCAGCGTTCAATCTGAGCCAGGATCAAACTCTTCAGTTTAATCACTGCTTAAATCGCATTTCTGCGATGCTCACTCAAAGTCAATCCGGAGATTAACTTCTATGTAAGCACTTAGTTCAATTACAATTACTTTGTGATCTTCACTAAGCGCCCACACTTATCGGCTGTAAATTTTTAAAGAACATTAGACAAACCAAACAAGTATTTTGTATTGGTTGCGGAGGTAGGATTTGAACCTACGACCTTCGGGTTATGAGCCCGACGAGCTACCAGGCTGCTCCACCCCGCGTCCGGTGAATCAAGACCGCTACTATAGCAAGTTTCCAGAAACCGTGTCAACACCATTGCAATAAAAACTTAATACAGCGGGCAAGAAGCGAGCCAGATTTGCGCGCTTTCGTGCAATATGCAATAGCTGCAGACCTGCATCAAATAAGTCAATCCGAACGATTAAGCCGCTATTGTCCCGAACCTGCTAAAAATTTAGCCCAACGCGACCAGTCCGGATCGGAGCCGGTCTGATATTCGATTCGATGGTGCTTGATGTCCGCCGCGAGTTGCTGAGAAGATTTGGCCGCGCGCTTCATTGATTGCCACATATAACAAATATTCGCGTACGCTACGGCCAGTAATCACGGCGCCGAAGTGGCCTTCCATGTCTACGCCCAACCGGCTGCTGATTTCCTCTTCGATCTCCTCATACTCGGCCTGCTCAAGCTTGGTCGGCGCAGGACGTTCGGTTGATATATTGAATGCCACGCGGATGCTCAGTGCCGTTGGGTAATGCTGCCGCGCCTGGACAGCTTTGAGGGCAGCATTGGCGCGCACGTGAATCAGCACGCCATCGTCCGTTCGCTGCGAAACCTGCCATTCCTCCGGTCCAGAATATAACGTTGGCGCCCCGCCCACGCAAAGCGAGCCGATCAATCCCGCCCGCTGCAATAAGCGGCTTAAAACGCCACATTGCTCCCACCCTTGAGCTTCAGCATCTGACGCGCTTCATCGGGTGTGGCGACTTCGAGTGACAACGCCTCAATAATCGTTCGCGCGCGCTTCACTTGCGCGGCGTTGCTTTCCGCGAGTTTGCCCGGTCCATCCCACAGGGAATCTTCCAGCCCCACGCGCACGTTGCCGCCCATCGCGGCAGACATCGTCGCGACTGGAATTTGATTACGCCCCGCGCCCAGCACCGACCACAGATAATCGTTGCCGAATAGCCGATCCGCCGTGCGTTTCATGTGCAAAATATCTTCCGGATGCGCGCCGATGCCACCCATGATGCCGAACACCGATTGCACAAAGAACGGCGCCTTCACCAAGCCGCGATCGACAAAGTACGCCAGGTTATAGAGATGAGAAATGTCGTAACACTCCAACTCGAAGCGTGTGTTGTTATCGCTGCAAGAACTCAATATGTACTCGATGTCCTTGTAGGTATTTTTAAAGACACGATCGCGGCTGCCTTCAAGATAAGTCCGCTCCCACTCGTGCTTCAAGTTCTTGAAGCGATCGAGCATGGGAAACAGACCAAAGTTCATCGAACCCATATTCAGTGATGCCACTTCCGGCTTCAGTTTCAGCGCGGGTTGCAAGCGCTCCTCGGTCGTCATCGTCGACGCGCCGCCGGTGGTGAGATTGATCACCACGTTCGACGCCGCTTTAATTTTCGGCAAAAACTCGCGGAATAAATTCGGATCCTGTGTTGGGCTGCCGTCCTTCGGATCGCGCGCGTGCAAATGCACGATCGCCGCACCCGCCTGTGCGGCGCCAATCGCCGCCGCTGCGATTTCGTCCGGCGTCACGGGCAAATATTGCGACATCGACGGCGTGTGAATGGAACCCGTGACTGCACAGGTGATGATTACTTTACGATTCGCTGCCATTTATTATTCCTCCAAAATTCTTAAAATTTACCTTCGCCAGGAGCCGCATGGATACAGGATCGTGGCGATTCCTGCCTTGCGAGCCGGACGTGTATTGACGCTCCAGCCACCTACTGCTGAGAATCAATAGCGGAACGTAACAAGTAAGCAGGATTATCGCTGTTTCGCTATCCGTTGCGGGAGTTTTTGCGGAAGCGGTACAGTGAGCGGCAACCGAGACTAATTCGAGTTCACGTCGGTTCTTATGTGTAAATTTATTCGAAACTACAATCCGCTCCCGACAATTTCAAATCACAATCCTCAGGGCTCGCATCGTCAAAGGTTAGTACTAAACGATACTCTGCGGTGCGCTCGCTCTTGCCACGCACCGTGATGTCGCGGATTGCGTCTTAGGTTAGTAGCCTTGGAGCGTTAAACAATCTCCAATAATCAAGGTGTTGATGGGTCGCTTTCCTAGACCAGTCACGTGGCACGTCTCTTGCTCTATGATTCTCAGGTAAACGCATCTGCCGCTTATGTATGGAGAAGAGTTTCCATCGTATCGGTAGAGAAATTTTTTCATATCTCGGAGGGTGGCATGAGCAAATTAGCAACCAATAGGAATACGGCAACTCGACAAAAAAAAATCGCTCTGAGCATGTCGCGTCGTAAGTTAATTAAAGGCGCCGCTGCCGTCGCCGGATCCGCCATCACGGGATTTCCAATGATCTGGGCACAGGAAATCAAAAATATCGAGTTACGGCACGCAGGTGTATCTTACTCGGTCGTCAAGGCTATCGGTGATCAAGCGTCCAAGGATCTTGGTTTCAAGGTCATAATGCAAAATTTAGATACGTCTGCGGCTATCAATCGTTTTGTGACTCAGCCAAATTCCGTGGACATTGCAGATGTCGAAGGATGGCAAGCGAAACTTGCCACCAAACGCGGCGTGCTGCAGGGAATCGAAGCCAAAAAGATCAAGGAATTCGACAACATCTTGCCCATCTTTACGAAGGGAGAAATCGACGGTAAGAAAGTGTCGCGTCAAGGGATTTCGCCCTACGAGGCGATGTACATTGAGAAACCGCTGGCGACCGATCTGCACGAAGGTGTCACACCGTGGATGACTTTTCTTCCGCAGGTCTACAACGCCGACTCCATCGGTTATCGACCGGACCTAATCGGACGCGAGATTACGGAGTGGAAGGAACTGATCAACCCTGAGTTTAAGGGCAAGGCCGCGATTTTGGACGTTCCTGCGATTGGCATCATGGACGCCGCGCTGTGCTTTGAGAGCGCGGGGGAAATCAAGTATGGAAATAAAGGCAATATGACTAAGTCGGAAATTGATTTCACGATCAACCGCCTAATCGAACTTAAAAAGAAAGGGCATTTCCGCGCCACCTGGACGACGTTTGATCAATCGGTGCAACTGATGGCGGCGGGCGAGGTCATTATTCAGTCTATGTGGTCACCGGCAGTCGCGGCCGTACGCGTCAAAGGCATGCCTTGCATCTACGCGCCCGTGAACATCAAAGGCGGTAAGGAAGGCTACCGCGGTTGGTGTAACGGCATGGCGCTCATGCGCCATTTGTCGGGCAAGAAACTCGATGCGGCCTATGAATACCTCAACTGGTACCTCTCCGGTTGGCAGGGTGCATTCGTGGCGCGCTATGGTTATTACAGCCCGGTACCTTCGACGGCCAAAAAGCTGCTTACCCCTTTGGAATGGGACTATTGGTACGAGGGCAAGCCAGCAAAAGGCGACATTCTAGATCCCTACGGCGTGCCGATGGAAAAAGCCGGTGCAAAGCGGGACGGCGGCTCATTCCTAGAGCGTGTGACGAACATCTCTTGTTGGAATACTCTGATGGATGAAGCGCAATACATGAACAAACGCTGGAACGATTTTAAAGTTGCATAAGTTACAACCGGTGGCGCACTTGTGTCCGTCGGCTTACCTGCACCATACAGACAGATAACAATTATGTCATGAGATTGCCCTCAAGCTTGATCGGTTGGTTGTACGTCTCCCCGCTGATTGCGATTCTGATACCGTTCTTCGTCTTGCCCATCATAGTCGTGATCGCGGCGAGCTTCTTAGAGGGAGATGGTTTTGGGGCTCTGCTGCCGCACTTCACCACGACAAATTACGGAGAAGTGTTGAGCGCGCAGCTTACCTTGAACTTATACCTCTCGACATTGAAGTTCACTGTCTTGACCTGGATATTCACGTTATTATTGCTCCGGCCCTGTGAAGTATTAAGCGGCATAGCGAACGCGACGATCTTGAAAGTAGCTCAGAACGCGCTCAGGGTTTTGCTCCAACATCGTCATATGCTCGTTGGCAGCTTCGCGTAATTTGCCCTTGGTTCTGACGGGCACACGTTTGCCCATTACCTGTTTCAGATCGGCATTGAGCCGCTCCTCGGGGTTGAGTTGCGGGCTGTAGCTGGGCAGGTAAAACAGCTCAATCTGCTCCTTGCGCTCGGCCACCCACGCCTTCACAAGTTTGCTGTGATGCACCCGCAGGTTGTCCAGAATCAGGAAGACCTTTTTGCCTGCATCTTTGATCAATGCCTGTAAGAATTCAATGAGCTTGCCGGCATCAAAGGCCTCGTCAATGATCATCCAGCGCGTCTTTCCCTGGTTGGTGACCGTAGCGATCATCGAGAGCTTTTGGCGTGTGCCGCCAACGGCCATCGTCACAGGGGTTTTGCCTGCTGGGGCGAAGCTTCTTCCGCGCACGTCGGTGTTGACCAATGCGGTCTCGTCACCCCAATGAATTTCAGCTCCTTCCGCTCTGGCGCGCTGCTCGATGGCAGGGTACTCACCCTCCAGCCAGCCCTGCACCGCCGCAGGGCTTTGTTCGTAGGCGCGCTTGATGGGCTTTTGCGGCGTGAAGCCCCAGCGGGTCAGGTACTTGCCGATGCTGCGAACTTGCAGTGTGATGCCAAACTCTTGTTCGATGAGCTGGCCCACCGCAGCCCGACTCCAGAGATGAAAGTCCATCTTGAGTTGCTCGGGACGCTTGTCGATGATCATGCGCTGGATGGTGTCTTCTTGCACTTGACTGAGCACTCGACCATCCCCTCTGGCGCGTCCGCGCAGCGCGGGGCGGATTGCGCTCCAGCCACCTGCCTCGTACAAATCGATGGCCGCTCGTACCGGCGGGTAGGAGAGCCCCGTCATCTCAACGATTTGCATGATCTTGATGCCGCTCTTGTGCAGCCGCACGACTTGTTTGCGTCGCTCGTGCAGCTGCTCCAGTGTTTGACTTCTTGCGCTTTCCTTTTCCATCAATCTTTGATTCGCAAATCCCAATAAAGTTCATACTTTATTGGGCCTTATCTATAA